>BEHY01000025.1 GCA_002898735.1 Candidatus Thermoflexus japonica | reverse complement strand
GATGGTCAGGGGCGCGGCGAAGCGGGAAAGGGGAGCGCCGGTCCCATCCGCCGCCTGCAGATCGAAGGCCAGGGCGATCCCCGCCTGCCCCGCCCCCAGGCGGCGCTGTTCCCGCATGGCCAGCCGCAACCGGGCGATGGGGGCGGCCGCGGGCACCTCCACCGTGACCCGCCCGTGCAAGAAGCGGGCGGCCGTGCCGGGGGTGGTGGGGACCTCCTCCGGAGGCGGCAGGGGAAGGGGCGGCGGCGGGGAGGGGGCAGGCGAAGGCGGGGTTGGCGGCGGCAATGGGCTCTGAAAACGGGGGGCGGCGACAGGCTCACTGAGCGTAGCGGCAGGGGGAGAAGCCACCGGCGATCTGGGCAGGGGCGAAAGGGGCTGGCCCAGCAGGCCGATGAGCACCAGGGCCACCACGGGGAGACGCATCCGTGCCATCCGGGCCCTCCTTCCCGCTCCGGGTTCTGGGAACATGATACCCTTGAAAAAATCCATCGGTCAAGCCGGCGCCGCCCAATCCGAAGGCGCATTTCCTGTGAGACCCGGGAGGCGGGGCTGCTTTCCTCCAATCCGTCTGAGCACAGGTTCCACAACGGTTGCGAGCCGGTGTCGGTGAATTCGGGGGTTCCAGGAACCGGAGGCCCCTTCCCCACATCCGTGGGCGAGAAATCCCGGCGCTGGGACCTCGGGGGGAGACCGGTTCGATCGCTCCGGCCCTCCGAGAAGGGACGCTCCGCGCCGGGCGTGTTATAATCACCAGGAATCATGTAAATCGGCACCTGGGATCCTCTCCCCTTCAGCTCCAGAGCGCCGCGCGGAGGAGAAGTTCGCCGGAGGCGGATGGCGCTCCAGGCTCTGGGGAAGGGATGATTCGGACCGCTTTGCATCACCCGTTCGCAGCGTTCTGCCCGGTTATCCGCTGGTCGGATCCGCCCGGGAGATTCTCTGAATGCGAGTCGGAGGAGGTCACCGATGAGCAGCCGAGGGAAAGGGAACGCCTCGAAGGTGGCTGCGGCGGGGGGCGTGCAGCTGGATGCGGCCACCAAACTCTCGTTTTATCGCCAGATGGTCCTGATCCGCCGCTTCGAGGAGCTGGCCCGCATCGCCTATCAGCAGGGCAAGATCGCCGGCTTCCTGCACCTTTACATCGGGGAAGAGGCCATCGCGGTGGGGGCCATCGCCGCCCTGCGGCCGGAGGATCATCTCCTCACCCACTATCGGGACCACGGCCATGCGATCGCCAGGGGCCTGGATCCCCGTATCCTGATGGCGGAGCTCTTCGGGAAGGTGACCGGATGCAGCCGGGGCCGCGGCGGTTCGATGCACTTCGCCAGCCGGGAGCACCATTTCTGGGGCGGCCATGCGATCGTGGGGGGGCATCTCCCGATGGCGGTCGGCCTGGCCTTCGCCGCCAAATATCTGGGGGAACCCCGGGTGACGATGGCCATCTTCGGGGATGCGGCCACCGACATCGGGGAATTCTATGAATCGCTGAACATGGCGGCCCTCTGGAAAGCCCCCATCGTCTTCCTCTGCGAGAACAACCTCTACGGGATGGGCGTGGCCATCGAAAAGGCCTCCGCGGTTACGGAAGTTTATAAGAAAGCCTGTATGGCCAACATCCCGGCGGAGCGGATCGATGGGATGGATGTCCTAACGGTCTATGAAGCGACCACGCGGGCGGTGGAGTGGGCCCGCGCCGGGAAGGGCCCTTACTTCCTGGAGGCGGTCTGCTACCGCTTCCAGGGCCACTCGACCGCCGACCCCGAGCTCTATCGCACCCGGGAGGAGGTCGAGCAGTGGAAGCAGCGGGATCCCATCCAGCGCCTGCGCCGGCACCTGGTCGAGGTGGAGGGGATCCCGGAGGCCCAGCTGGACGCGATCCACGAGGATGTGGAACGGGAGATGGAGGAGGTCATGCGCTTCGCGGAGGAAAGCCCGGATCCCCCGCTGGAGGAGCTTTACGACTTCATCTACGCCAACCCCGTAGGGGCATGGCGCGGGGATGAACGGTTCCTCCGCGAATGGGAGAGCGCGTGAGGCGGTGACCTGCTCGTCGGCATCCCAGCGGAAACCCTGAGGAGGAAGGTTCCCATGCCGGTGATGACCATCCGGGAGGCGATCCGGCAGGCCCTGCGGGAGGAGATGCAGCGGGACCATCGGGTCTTCATTATGGGGGAGGACGTCGGCGCTTACGGCGGAACGTATGCCGTCACCCGCGGCCTTTACGAGGAGTTCGGGGAGGAGCGGGTGCGCGACACGCCCATCGCGGAATCCGCCATCGTGGGGGTGGCCCTGGGGGCGGCGCTCGGAGGGCTGCGCCCGGTCGCCGAGATCATGACCATCAACTTCATCCTCCTGGCCCTGGATCAGATCGTCAACCATGCCGCCAAGATGTCCTACATGTTCGGCGGCCAGTTCAAGGTGCCCCTGGTCATCCGCGTGCCGGCCGGCTGGGGCCAGCTCGCGGCCACCCACTCCCAGACCTTCGAGGTGTATTTCGCCTACGTCCCCGGGCTGAAGGTGGTCTACCCGGGCACGCCCTATGATGCGAAGGGGATGCTCAAGGCGGCCCTGCGGGACGAGGATCCGGTGATCTACATCGAGCACACCGCCCTCTACCCGGTGCGGGGCGAGGTGCCGGAGGGCGATTATGTGGTCCCCATCGGCCGGAGCGAGGTCAAGCGGGTCGGGCGGGATTGCACCATCGTGACTTACGGGCGGATGCTGCAGGCCAGCCTCCAGGCGGCGGAACAGCTGGCCCGGGAGGGGATTGAGGTGGAAATTGTGGATCTGCGCACGTTGCGCCCGCTGGATATGGAGCCGGTTTATGAATCCGTCGCCAAAACCCACCGGGCCCTGGTCGTCACCGAAGAGTGGCGCTCCTTCGGCGTGGGCGCCGAGGTGGCGGCCCGCATTCAGGAACACGCCTTCGATGAGCTCGACGCCCCGGTGATGCGCCTGGGCAGCCGTGAGGTCCCCATGCCCTATAACAAGCACCATGAACGGGCCGTCCTCCCCTGGCCGGAGGACGTGGTGAAGGCGGTGAAGTTGTTGCTCCGGTGAGGGAGGCCCGCTTCCTCGAAGTCCGGCTCGGAAACCTGCGCGGTGGAGGCAAGGGATGGCCACGACGGTCACGATGCCCAAGATGGGCTTCGATATGGTGGAGGGGAAGCTGCTCCGCTGGCTGAAGAAAGTGGGGGACCCGGTTCGGGCCGGGGAGCCCCTGGCGGAGATCGAGACGGAGAAGGTCAACATCGAGTTTGAAGCCCCCGCCTCGGGCGTGCTGAAGGCCGTGCTGATCGAGGAGGGGACAACGGTGCCGGTCGGCACCCCGATCGCCATCATCGGAGCCCCCGATGAGCCCGTGGAAGTTCCGGGAGCGGCTCCGGCGCGGGCCCCCGCACCGGCCGCCGCGCCCGCTCCAGCGCCCGCGGCCCCGCCCCCCCCGCCCGCCCCCGCCCCGGCGGCTCCCCCGGCCGCTCCCACCCCCACCCCAGCGCCCGGCGGGCGGGTGAAGGCCTCGCCGCTGGCCCGGCGGCTGGCCCGGGAGGCCGGGATCGACCTCCGGGAGATCCCCGGAACCGGACCCGGTGGCCGGGTGGTGAAGCGGGATATCGATCGCTATCTGCAGGCCCGGGCTCCCACGCCGACGCCGGCGGCCCCGGCCCCCGCCGCGGCCCCAGCGCCTCCGTCCGCCCCACCGCCGACGGCCATCCCCGTCAGCCCGCTCCGTCAGGCCATCGCCCGGCGGATGACGGCCAGCAAGCAGACGGTGCCGCATTTTTATGTCACCGTCGAGGTGGATATGGACGAGGCCATGGCCTGGCGGGCGCGGATCAACGAGGCGCTGGGGGAGCGAGGCCGGGTCTCGGTGAACGATATGGTCGTGAAAGCGGCGGCCCTGGCCCTGCGGGAGTTCCCGGCGTTGCGCGCTTCGTATCAGGAAGGCGGGATCGTTCGCCATGAGGCCATCCATATCGGGATCGCCGTGGCCCTGGAGGAAGGGTTGATCACCGTGGTGCTGCGGGACGCGGATAAAAAGCCGCTCGCCCAGATCGCGCGGGAAAGCAAAGAGCTGGTGGAACGGGCGCGGAGCGGCAAAGTCCGGCCGGAGGACATCGAGGGGAGCGTGTTCACGGTGAGCAACCTGGGGATGTATGAGGTGGAGCATTTCATCGCCATCATCAACCCGCCCGAGGCCGCGATCATGGCCGTGGGCAGCGTCCGCGAGGTGCCGGTGGTGAAGAACGGACAGCTGACCGTGGGCCAGCGGATGAAGGTGACGGTCTCCGCGGATCATCGGGTGACGGATGGGGCGGAGGTCGCGCGGTTCCTCCAGGCGTTCCGCCGATACCTGGAGAACCCGCTGCTCCTGCTGATCGAATAGAGCTTACGGCCGCGTATGCCGGCTTTATGGAGCCCGCTCCACCGGAGCCGTCAGGGGCGGCGAGCGGGCCTCCGTAGCCGGAGCCCGGCGGTGTAACCCCTGAACCGGTTCTTCCTCATCGGCCCAGCCATCGGAGCAAAGCCGCGCAGAGCAGCAGGCCGGCACAGGCGATCCCCAGGGCCAGGAGGGGATACATCAGGAAAGCGAGGGTGAGGCCGAGGAAATCCGCCGATCCGGAGGAGGCCTCCGGAATCCGCGCCCCGCAGATCGGGCATTCTCTCTGATCCGCTGGAAGCATGGCCCGACAGCGAGGGCACCTTATCCCCGGCGGAGCGCCCTGGACGCCCTCGTCCATAGCGGCCCCCTCCTTTTCCTGGGGCGCCATCGGATCGCGGCCCAGAGGGCCAGAAGACCGATCCATCCCCCCGTGCACCCGGGAACCGGGCGCACCGGCCGCCACGTCGCCTGGAGGGAGATCGCCGGCTGGTCCGGGTTCAGGGGGACTATCCAGCGGATCCGCCGGCCCTCCACCTGGGCGCCGCCCTGAGGCAGGTAATCCACGATGGGGCCCGGGAGCTCCACCTCGTAGAGCAGCCGGAATTCCGCCGCGCGCAGCAGCGCGAGTTCCTCCGTCGAAAACGGTGGCTCCCCGGCCGCGAGCCGCAGGCGATCCAGGATCCCCGAGATCGATAAGGTCACGCTCAGGGTCTGGAACTCTCCTTCCGTCCCAAGGGTGACCTGTTCCAGCCCGGCCAGCGGATCCCCTTCGGGTAGATGGTTCAGGTCCTCCAGCGTCGTCAGCATCCGACGCAGGCGGAGCCCCTCCTGTCCCCGCGCGGGATCCTGATAGCGTTCCACCTGCCATCCGCTCGCCTCGGATCTCCCGCGCAGCGCCTCCAGGGGATCCACAGCGGCGGTTTGCAGCAGGGCGGAATCCACCGCAATCACCACGGTTCGCTCCGCCGAGCCATCGCTCCGCAAACGGGTTCGCGCCTCCAGGGTGAGACACCCGCTGAGCCCCAGAAGGGCGAGCGCCATCAGGAGGAAGGGGTGGATCCTGTCTCTCAGGCGCATGGCGGATTCTCCCCGGCATGGATCCTGTTTACGCGATCCCCTGGAGCGCCCGGGCCTGCGCCTCCAGCAGCTCCGCGATCCCCCTGCGGGCCAGCTCCAGAAGCGCCTGAAGCTCTTCCCCGCTGAAGGCCCGACCCTCCCCGGTCCCCTGGATCTCCACGAAGCGCCCCTCCCCGGTCATCACGATGTTGAAGTCCACCTCGGCGATGCTGTCCTCCGCGTAACAGAGATCCAGTCGGGGCTCTCCCTCCACGATGCCCACGCTCACCGCCGCCACCGGCGTCCGCAGGACCTGGGGGGGGACCGCTCCGGCTTCGATCAGGCGGCGCAGGGCCAGGACGACCGCCACATAGCCGCCGGTGATCGCCGCCGTCCGGGTGCCGCCATCGGCCTGGATCACATCGCAATCCACCAGCAGGGTCCGCTCCCCCAGGTGCTCCAGGTTCAGAGCGGCCCGCAGGCTCCGGCCGATCAGCCGCTGGATCTCCTTGGTGCGCCCGCTCTGAAGCCCGGCCTCCCGCGGGGTGCGCGTGTGGGTGCTGCGGGGCAGCATGGCGTATTCCGCCGTGAGCCAGCCCCGCCCCTGGCCCTTGAGCCACGGGGGGACGTTCTCCTCCACGGTGACGTTGCACAGCACGCGGGTGCGCCCCGCCTCGATCAGCACCGATCCCTCGGCGTATTCGGTGAAGCCCAGATGGAAACGAACCGGCCGCAAGGCGTCGTTCGGGCGGCCATCCGGCCGTGGCATCGGATCACCTCCTGAAAGGGTGGGCTCCTCCGGAGATTCCGAGGCCGTGCGGCTTCCAGAGCGCTCCCGCCGGGGAAGCTCAGCGCCCCGCCTGGGGGATCAAACGGAGGCGGGCGATGCGCAGGCCATCCATCGCCTCCACCCGCAGGCGGACCGCCCCGGCATCCACCTCATCGCCCACCCGGGCGATGCGCCCCAGGCGGCCCAGCACGAACCCGGCGATCGTCTCATAGTAGGGATCCCGCAGGTCCAGCTGGAATCGTTCGTTGACCTCCTGGATCGGAAGCAATCCGCTGATCAGATACGAGCCATCGGGCATGGCGACCACATCCGGCTCCGTGGGCTCCATCCGCTCGTGGAGCTCCCCCACCAGCTGCTCCAGCACATCCCGCAGCGTGACCAGGCCGGAGGTGCCGCCGAATTCATCCACCAGGATCGCCAGGTGCTCCTCCCGCTCCTGGAACTGGCGCAACAGATCATCCACCCGGATGGAGTCCGGCACCACCATCACCTCGCGGCACAGGTCCCGCGCCCGGGCCGGACGCCCCTCCCGCCATGCCCGCAGCGCCTCCCGCAGATGCACCGTCCCGATGATGTGATCCAGGTCGCCCTCATAAACCGGGAACTTGTCGTAGCCGGTCTGGATGGCCGCGTCGATGATCTGCTCCACGGGGGCGTCCGCTTCCACCGCCACGATCTCCGTCCGGGGCACCATGATCTGGCGGGCCGGGATCTGCCCCAGGTCGAACACCGCTTCCAGGATCTCCCGGGCTTCCGGCTCCAGGATCCCCGCTTCCCCGCTCTCATCCACGATCCGCTTGAGCTCCTCGATGGTATACATCATCCCGTAGCCGTCCGCCGAGATCCGGAGAGCCCGCAGGGTGAAATCGGTCGCCCGGTGGAGCACCCAGACCAGGGGGCGCAGGAGCCAGTAGATCGCCCGCATCGGGCCCAGGGTGGCGAGCAACACCTGTTCCGAGGCCCGCAGGGTGGCGATCTTGGGAACCTGCTCTCCCAGCACGATCTGGAGCCCCAGGATGAAGGTCAGGTTCAGGAGCAGGGGAAGGATCTGCAGGAGGCTGCGGGCCAGCGGTGTGGGCGAGGGGAGGGCGAGCAGAAGGCCCAGCGTCGCCGATAGCGTGCGTTCCCCGAACCATCCCAGGGCCAGCCCGACCATCGTGATCCCCACCTGCACGGTGGCCAGGATCTCATCCCGGTGCCGCGCGTCCTCCAGCCACCTCAGAGCGGTCCGGGCCACATGGGAGCCGGACTCGGCCAGCACCGCGATGCGGCTCCGCCGGGCGGATACCACCGCATACTCCACCGCTGCGAAGAAGGCGTTCAGGCCGATCAGCCCGAAAACCACCAGCCAGCGCAATAACAGCGAACTGTCGTCCATCGTCCGTCCCTGGAACGCTCCCCTTCCGTGATCCCCGGGCCGGGCGGATCGGTGACCGGGCCCGGGATCACCGGTTATTATATTTCAGGAAGCGCCCACCGGACATTCCCGATTTCCCCTCACCTCCAGATGAAGCGCCCCCCTGGCGGGGGAAGCGATCGGTTCGGGAAGGATGATAGACAGCGCCCTGCCCCTCTTCCCCTTCCCCAGCTTCCAGGGCCGCAGGGAGGAATCAATACCCGGTCTCCCGGTCGATCGCCCCCTGCTCTCGGGCTTTCCGCTCCGCCAGCCGATATAGCCCGAACCCCAGGCCCAGGGAGAGCAGCGTCATCCCTCCCAGGAGGAACAGAAGCTGTTCGTCGGACCATCCGGCGAACGTGGGGAAGCGGACGGCGGAGGGGCCCAGCAGGGCCCGACGGACGCTTTCCAGCCAGTAGGTGAGGGGAAGCGCATATCCGATCGGGCGCAGGAAGGCCGGGAGGACCTCCAGCGGGAACACCACGCCGCAGAACAGATAGAGGGCGCCGGCCACCGCTTCCCCGATCACCCAGACGTGGCGGGCGGCGAGAAGGGTGGCCCCCGCCAGTCCCACCCCCAGGCCGATCATGGCCAGCATCCCCAGCCCCATCGCGAGGAGGAAGAACACCCCGCCCGCCCCGGAGATCTGCAGCGGCAGCCGGAAAACCAGGAGCCCGAACAGGAGCGTGATCGCCACGGCGATCGTGCCGGTGGCCATGCGGGCAACCCCTCGCCCCACCAGATAGGCCTCCGGGGGGATGGGCGCGATGTAGAAATATTTCAGAATTCCGTATTCCTCCCGGTCGATGATCAGAACCTGGCTGATCCCCGTGAGGACGGCGCCCACATAGATGTAGAAGGCGTTGCCCAGGTAGAGGTAGGCGAAAAGGGGGTGGCGGAAATCCGCCCGGGCCACCACCTTATACATCAGGATCAGGATCAGGACGCTGGCGATGGGCTTGACGACCGAGTAGATCATAAACAGGAACGGATCCGTCCAGTTCGACTCGATCTGCCAGCCCAGCCAGGCGGCGGTCCGCAGGGTTCGCCAGAGGGTTCGCATCAGCGCCTCCGCTCCGTGAGCCGGCCTTCCCGTCGGGCCAGCCATTCGAGAGCATCCAGAGCCCGCTTCGCCGCAATGAGGAAGATGGCGCTCAGCACGGCCAGGCCCCCGATCTCCCAGCCCACCGGGAACAGGCCGCCGGCGGCCCTCGGGAAGAGCAGCTGCCGCATGGCATCCAGGCCCAGCGTGAGGGGGATCAGGGACGCCAGCGCGCCGATCCAGAACCCCAGCGCCCGGATCGGGAAGTAGAACCCGGAGAGCAGGTAGATCGGCTCCTGTAGAAGGTTCACGAGATGCCAGGCCTCCCGGCCCCACATCAGGAAGAGGGAGGCCAGCAGCATCCCCAACCCGTAAAGGGCCAGCAGGGTCAGCAGAAAGGCCCCCGCCAGCGCCAGGGGGTTCGCCGGCGCGTAACGCACCCCAAAGAGCAGGGAGCCGGCCAGGACGATCACCGTGGCCCGCAGGGCGGTCGCCAGCATCCCGCCCAGCGCCATCCCGGCCAGGATCCCCATCATCGGCCCGGGGGCGATGATGAAGAGGGGGAGGTTCCCCGATTCTTTCTCCCAGTAGAGCTGGCTGGACATCGCCCAGAGGACGTTGAGCCAGAAGGCGGTCATGGCCCCACCCAGGATCACGAAGCCGATGTATTCCTCGGGGGCCTGGAGGGCCCGATAGATGAACACGTAAGCGGAGGTGCCCAGCAAGGGCAATCCGACATCGATCAGGATCCAGCTGGGCTCCCGGTTCTGGCCGATGATCCGCGGATAAGCCCGCGCGATCATCGTCCGCAGAAAGAGGACCACGGCTTCCCGGCTCATTCGGGCTCCTCCTCCCCAGCCTCCGAAAGCCCCCGCCCAACCAGGCTGACGAACACATCCTCCAGGGTGGGCTCCCGCTTGCGGAGGGCCCGGATACGGGCGCCGTTCGCCGTCAGAACCGAGATCACCGGCCCGATCACCCCCTCCTCCTCCAGGATGAGATCCAGCTCCAGATGACCGTTGCGATGGCGATGATGGACCTGGCGCACCCCGGGGATCTCCCCCAGGAGTTTGGCGTGGTGCGGGAACTCGGTCACCTCGATGGAGAAGATGGCATCCCGCTGAAGGCGACGCTTCAGCGCCTGGGGGGTGTCGCAGGCCAGGATGCGCCCTCGATCGATGATCGCCACGCGATCGCACAGCTCCTCCGCTTCCAGCATGTAGTGGGTGGTCAGAAGGATTGTCCGCCCTGGCCGCTCATGGACCCATGCGCGGATGAACGAGCGGATCTGCCGCGCGGCGTTCACATCCAGCCCGAGGGTGGGCTCGTCCAGGAACAGGATCTCCGGGTCGGTCAGAAAGCCCCGGATGATGTTCACCTTCTGCCGGAGCCCCGTGGAGAGATCCGACATCCTGGAATCCCCCCGATCCCGCAGCTCGAAGCGCTCGAGCAGCTCCTCGATGCGACGGCGGGCCGTCCGGTTATCCAGGCCGTAGAACTGGGAGAACATCCACAGGTTCTCGCGCACCGTGAGCAACCCGTAACCGCAGGATTCGCCGCCCGCCACCATGTTGATGCGACGGCGGATGGCCTCCGGCTGGGTGACCACATCGTAGCCGGCGACCCAGGCCCGGCCGGAGGTCGGCAGGAGCAGGGTGGTGAGGATCTTGATCAGCGTCGTTTTCCCGGCCCCGTTCGGCCCCAGCAGGCCGAACAGCTCGCCGGGGCGGATCTCCAGATCCACGTCCTGCAGGGCGATCCGCTCCCGGGGCGGCTGCCCCCGTTTCCGGGCCACCCGGTAGACCCGGGTCAGTCGCTCAGTGCGCACCGCCCAGATTTCTCCTTTCATCCGATCGCTCCTTTTGAGCTCCCATCCTGTCCGGTGATGACCTCGGGTATGGACTCCGGAGGGGGGACCCCCGGAGCGGGCGGAGCCCCTCCCGCACCCCGCCCATTTTAGAAGGGCCAGGAGCTCCGGCGGGAGGCCTGGCCTGGGGGTGTCTCTGACGTCGGGGAAACGTCAGGAAAACGTCGGATTTCCGTCCAGCGAGGAGGCCCGCCATGGCTTATCATAAAAAGCGAGCAGCGGGCGGAACCTCTTCTCCTCCTTTTAGCCGAGCGCCGGGGATGGCGGCCCCCGGCGCTTCGCTTTTTATGGGGGAACGGCCGCAACGGGACCTGGATCGGACATCAGGAGAAAACCCGGTTTGGGGGAAAGCCCCCAGGGGAAACCCGCCCGCATCACGATCGGATCTGGGGGGCTGGCGCGGCCTCCCGTTCGGCCGGCCGGGGCACCCGGGAGAGGGCCCGGGCCTGGGCTTCCGCCCGGTAGCTGCTGCGCACCAGCGGGCCGCTCTCCACCCACCGGAACCCCAGCTCGTAGCCGATCCGCTTCAGCTCCTCAAATTCCTCCGGGCGGTAGAACCGCTCCACCGGAAGGTGGTTCCGGGATGGCTGGAGATACTGGCCGATGGTGAGGATATCCACCCCCACCGCCCGCAGGTCCTTCATCACGTCGATGATCTCTTCCCACGTTTCCCCCAACCCGACCATGATCCCGGACTTGGTGACGCATTCCGGCCACAGCTTCTTGGCGTTGGAGAGCGTGGCCATCGCCCATTCGTAGCGATCCTGCGGCTGCACCTTCTTGAAAAGCCGCGGCACCGTCTCCACATTATGGTTGAAGATATCCGGCCGTGCCTCGATGACGATGCGCAGGGCATCGATGGAACCCTTGAAATCCGGCGTGAGCACCTCCACCGTGCAGCCCGGCACCAGCTCCCGGATCCGACGGATGGTCATCGCGAAGAGCGTGGCCCCGCCGTCCGGCAGCTCGTCCCGGTTGACCGAGGTGATCACCACATGGGAAAGCCCCATCGCCCGCACGGCCTCCGCCACCCGGTTCGGCTCCTCCCAATCCACGGCGAGCGGGCGGCCGGTTTTGACCGCGCAGAACCGGCAGGAACGCGTGCAGACGTCCCCCAGGATCATAAACGTCGCTGTGCCGCGCCCCCAGCACTCCCCGATGTTCGGGCAATGGGCCTCCTCACAGACGGTGTGGAGACGCTTGCTCCGCATCAGCCGGAGCACGAACTCGTAGGTCTCCCCATGGGGGGCCCGAACTTTTAACCACTCCGGGCGCCGCGAGAGCCCGGGTGGGGAGGCCGGTGCCGCTTCCAGGGGGATGGGCTCACGGATCGTGGAAGCCATTCGCTCACCTCTTTCCTGGGGTTAGCCCGATGCAGCGTTCATCCTAACACAGAAGGGGGCGGGGATACAAACTCTGATCGCTGCGGGACGACGGTTCCGGAGGCGCTTTTGGATGGATGGGGGCGGGGAGGGCGCCGGCGCCGGCCCTGCCTTTCCCCGATCCCCGTGGGGGGAAGCCTCGGCCGGGGTGCGGGCGACCTGGGGGATGCCCGCACCCCGGGGAATTCCTCTCTGTTCCTTATAGCGTCGGCACGGCCGCTCCGTAGCGTTCCCGGAGGCGCCGGGCCGCCGACACCATGTTGCGCAGGGAGGGGATCACCTCCTCCCACCGTCGCGTCTTGAGCCCGCAGTCCGGGTTCACCCAGATGTTCTCCGGAGGGATCACCCGGATGGCCCGTTCGATGATCGCCTCCATGGATTCCGGCGTCGGGACCGTCGGGGAATGCACATCGTAGACGCCGGGGCCGATCTGGCGCTCGTAGCGATGGCGCTCGAAGGCCTGGATGACCTCGCCCCGGCTCCGCGTGGCCTCGATGCTGATCACATCGGCGTCCAGGGCGTCGATGTATTCGATGATCTCGTTGAACTCCGAGTAGCACATATGGGTGTGGATCTGGGTCTCCGGCCGGGCCCGGGAGGCCAGGCGGAAGGCTTTCACCGCCCAGTCGAAGTATTCGGGCCACCGCCGCCGCTTGAGGGGCGCCCGCTCCCGGAAGGCCGGCTCATCGATCTGGATCACCCGGATCCCCGCCGCCTCCAGATCCCGCACCTCGTCCTGGATGGCCAGGGCCAGCTGGAACGCCACCTCGTGCACCGGGATGTCCTCCCGGATATAGCTCCAGGCCAGCATGGTCACCGGCCCGGTGAGCATTCCCTTCACGGGCTTCGCGGTCAGGGATTGGGCATAGGTGATCTCCTCCAGGGTCATCGGCCGGGGCCGATGGACATCTCCATACAGGATCGGCGGCCGATACACGCGGGTGCCGTAGGAGAGGATCCAGCCGTGCTGGGTGATGGCGAAGCCCTCCAGGCGCTCGGCGAAGAATTCCACCATATCCGAACGCTCGAACTCCCCATGGACCAGCACATCCAGGCCCAGCTCTTCCTGGACCTGGATGACATGCCGGATCCGCTCCCGGATGAGGGCTTCGTATTCGGCCTCCGGAAGCTTCCCCGCGCGATAGGCCGTGCGGGCCCGGCGCAGATCCTCCGTCTGGGGAAAGCTGCCGATGGTGGTGGTGGGGAAGAGGGGAAGGGAAAGCCGTTCCCGTTGCCGCCGGGATCGCGCGGCGTAGGGAAGGTCGCGGGAGAAATCCTCCGGCCTCAGGCGGCGCACCCGCCCCTGGACCTCCGGGCGATGCCAGTGGTCGATAGGGTGGGCCGGGGCGTTCCATCGCCGCACCTCTTCGGTCTCCCCTTCGGTCAGCAGCGTTTTGAGCAGGCGGAGCTCCTTCAGGCGCTCCACGGCGAAGGCGATGCGCTCCTGAAGGGCCGGATCGAGTCGGGATTCCACCTCTACAGTTACCGGGAGATGATAGAGCGGCCCGGCGTTGGAGATCCAGATCTCGGCGGAAGTCCACCGGTGGAGCGCCTCGACCTGCCGCGCCGCCCTCCGGAGATCCGTCTTCCAGACGTTGCGGCCATCCACGATCCCGGCGATCAGGATCCGGTCGGAGGGGAAACCCGTCCGCTGGAGCGTCTCCAGGTTTTCCGCGCCGTGGATGAGATCCAGTCCGATGCCCCGCAAGGGCAGATCGTAGAGCTGCTCGAGGAAATCCACGCTGTCGTAATAGGTGAACACGAGCAGCTCCGCTTCCCGGCCCAGGGCGATGTAGGCTTCGCGGATGAGCGCGACATGCTCCGGCGGCACATCGGTCACCCATGCGGGCTCATCGACGTGGATCATCGGGACGCCGGCCGCTTTCAGGGCCCGGAAAAGCTCGGCATAGGCCGGGATCAGCGCCCGGAACAGCGCCCCGAACGCCTCCGGGGGATATCCTTTGCTGAGCCGGAGGAACGTGTAGGGGCCGATCACATAGGGGAAGCCATCCGGGGCCTTCTGGAACGCTTCGAGGGGTTTGTTCCAGGCCACCCGAAAGGCCGGAGGCTGCCCTCCGGCGAAGGGGATCTCCGGGACCAGATAATGATAGTTGGTGTTGAACCATTTGGTGAGCTCCAGGGCCTGCTCGCCCCGCGCCAGCGCGAAGTAATCCTCCAGCCGCCCGCCGTTCGGGTAAAGCCCCAGCATGAGGGCCATATCCAGCATCGGATCATACAGAGACAGCTCGCCGACCGGGAAGCGGTCCACAAAGCGCCGATAGGTCTCGAGGCGCTCCGCCTCCAGGGCCTCCAGGCCGGCGACCAGCTCCGCCTCCTGGATCTTCCCCGCCCAGAAGCCCTCGATCAGGGTCTTGTATTCCCGCTTTCGCCCCAGGCGCGGGTAGCCATACGCGTAGGTCTGCATCGGTTCCCCCTTGTATCAAAAGGTGGGCTCACACGGGAGGGATCCGCCGGATAACCACAGGCGGGCGAGGCCGCTCCGGACGCCTCGCCCGCCCTTCGGAAGGCGCCAGGCCTACGATGGGATCGGGATCTCCGATGGGGGGAAGGGGCGGCTTTCCTTCAGCCACCACACCCCTCGGTCCCGGGCCATCCGGGCCGCCAGCGGATGGATGTCCGACCCGGCCACCACGGCCCGCACTTCGGCTTCGGGGAACACCTTGCGCAGCACCGCGGCCCGCTCCGCCGCCCGCTCCACATCCTCGGTGTGCACGATCGCCGACACCTCCACCACCAGGTAGGTCTCCCCTTCACCCTCCAGCCGATGCCCTCGAACGATCACATCCGCCACCTCCAGGGCATCCGCCTCCTCCGGTCCGATGACCCCGCGCGCTTCAGCCGCCTCCAACAAGGCCTCTCGCTCTTCCGCAGAGAGGATATGGGGTTCGCGAACCAGATGACGATACCGACGCCGAAGGGTGCGGTATTCGGTTTCCATCTCGTCCCCCCCGTAGCCTTCCCTCGATGCGGCCCATCCGCTCCGTCAGGCGGTGGACCACCTCGGCCAGCTGTCGCACCTGCTCCTCGGTGCGGCGTTGGGCCTCGGCCAGTTCAGCGAAGCGGCGGTCGGCCGCCGCCCGCGCGGCGGCTACCTCTTCCTCAAGCCGGGCCAGGCGACGCTCGACCTCCTCCTGGCGGGCCGCCTGTTCCGCGAAGCGGCGCTCCGTTTCCGCCCGGTAGGCGGCGAATTCCTCGTGATACCGCCGCTGGGCCTCCGCCAGCTGCTTCACCTCCTCCTCGGTGCGCTGTTGGGCCTTGGCGAGCGCCTTCACCGTCCGGGTAAGGGTCCCCAAGGCCTCATTCAGGCGATCCAGTCCTTTCTCCACCTTGCCCACCCGGGTGGAGAGCGTGCGAAGGGTCCGAGGGGATTGGAGCAGCTCCTTGGTGAGGATGCGCTGGCGCAGGGCCTCCAGCCACTCCGGATGCTGATCCAGCAAGCGCGTGAGATCTTCAAAATCCCGAACCGTGAAGGCCATCGGCGTCCTCAAGGGAAGTTCTGGAGGGAATTATACATCACCGGCGTCGCACGCCCGGGGGGCGCCAGCGGCCGCTGATCCCCTGAGGGCGCTCCGTCGCCTCCTACCATTCGCGATATCGTTCCTCCCGCCATGGGTCCCCCCGCATGTGATAGCCGGCCTGCTCCCAGAAGCCCGGCCGGTCCTCGGCCATGAACTCCAGCGCCCGAAGCCACTTCGCGCTCTTCCAGAAATACAGGCGGGGCACGATCAGGCGGAGGGGGTAGCCATGCTCGGGCGTCAGCGGCTCCCCGTTGTAGTGGGTCGCCAGCAGGGCGTCTTCCATATACTCCATCGGGATGTTGGTCGTGAACCCGTATTCGCAGTGGGCCATCACGTAACGCGCCTCGGGCTTCACCCGAACAACCTGCAGCAGATCCTTGAAGGCCACCCCCGTCCAGGTGGTATCCAGTTTGCTCCACCCGGTGACGCAGTGGACATCGATGGTGATCGTGGTCCGGGGGAGCTGCTGGAACTCCTCCCAGGTCCAGCGCTTCTCCTCTTCCACCAGCCCGAAGACCCGGAAGTCCCAGGTCCGCGGATCGAACTTCGGGATCGGCCCGTAATGCAACACCGGGAATTTCTCCGTCAGGACCTGCCCGGGCGGCAGGCGTCGGGCGAATCGGGCGGCTTCTTCCTGCGCCTTCCGTTCCAACCGCATCGTTCCCTCCTTTACAAGCATGATCCCCCGGGGAAAGCCGGGTTTCCCGGATCGCCCCAGGAAAAGGATAATGGGAGCCGCACCGTCCGGCGATATCCCCGGGCCCTTCCGGTTTCCCCGGGGGGCATCGGGTGCCGTGGGGCCCGGTTACTGGAGATTCTACACGGGATGGCGTCCGGAATCGAGAATGGGGGGATCGTCGAACGCCTGATCCTGGGCCTGGTGCTCAGCGCGCTCGCGGGGGGCATCGCCTTTCGGCTGGGCATGCTGGACGGGAGCGGATGGCTGGGGGCGATGCTGGTGGGCACGGCGATCTTCGGTTTCGGAGGATGGCCGTGGGCGGTGCTGCTGATCGCCTTTTTCGTCTCCGCCTCGGCCCTGACCCGCTATGGATCCGGGCGGAAGGCGGAGGCGGCCCAGGACTTCGCCAAGGGGGGCCGTCGGGATCTGGGGCAGGCGCTGGCGAACGGCGGGGTCGGGGCGGCGCTGGCGATCCTCTGGGGGTTCTCCCCCCATCCGGTGTTCTGGTGGATGTTCGTCGGGAGCCTGGCGGCCGTCACGGCGGATACCTGGGCGACCGAGGTCGGGTTGCTCAGCGGACGTCCCCCCCGGGATCTCTGGAGGGGGAGGCGGGTTCCTCCGGGAACCTCCGGGGCGATCACGCTGGAGGGGACGATCGCCGGCGGGCTGGGGGCGCTGGGCATCGGGATCCTGGCGGTCGGGCTGAGCCCGGTGGGAGGATCCCCGGGGATGACCCTGCCGGTGGGGCTGGCCGGCTTCCTCGGGATGTTGCTGGACAGCCTGCTGGGGGCGACGGTGCAGCGGATCTACTGGTGCGATCGGTGTGGGAAAGAGACGGAGCGCCCGATCCATCGTTGCGGCCAGCCCACCCGTCCGTTCCGGGGGTGGAAATGGTTGAACAATGATGGGGTCAACGCCCTGGCCGCCCTCGCCGGAGCCCTCTCGATGGGGCTGTGGAGCATCGCCCGGGGGTAATCCGTTGGGGCCGGGGGCATCCCATCTTCCCGATCGGAGATCTACGGCGCATATCATGATTAAGGAGGCCATGGATGGCCGGGGAGGAAACCCTGTTCTGCGCCTTTCATCCCAGCACCCCGACCACGCTGCGTTGCAACCGGTGCGGGCGGCCGATCTGCGTCCGATGCGCGGTTCAGACCCCGGTGGGCTATCGCTGTCGGGAATGCGTGGCCGGGCAGCAGGCGCTTTTCTTCAACGCTCGCCCCCTGGATTATGGCCTGGCCGCCCTCGTGGCGCTGGCGGTCGGCCTGCTGGCGGCCCCCATCGTCGCCGCCCTGGGCTTCTGGGTGATCTTCGTCGGTCCGCTGATCGGCAGTCTCACCTCGGAGATCGTGCACCGGCTCATCGGGCGACGTCGGGGGCGCTGGATCTGGCTGGTGGTCAGCGGGGGGCTGGCGGCGGGGCTGGCGTTGTTGCGCCTGCCGCTCCTGCTGGCCGCTCCGCTGGTCCTTCCCCGCCTCCTGTGGGATGGGATCTACCTGGCGCTGGCGATCAGCGCGGTGATCGGCTACCTTCGGTTCTGGCGTTGAGAAGGGTCGAGGATTCCTGGAACCTATCGATACAGGAGATGGGATGCTGGTCGAGTTGCACGTTCGGGATTTCGCCATCATCGATGAGGTCACCCTCCGGCTGGAACCCGGGTTAAATGTGCTCACCGGGGAAACCGGGGCCGGGAAATCCATCCTGGTGGACGCGGTGGCGGTGCTGGTGGGCGGCCGGGCGGATGTGGAGATGATCCGGGCCGGCGCGGAGCGGGCCCTGATCGAGGGGCTTTTCCAGGTGGACGCTTCGGTGGCTGCGTCGCTCGCCCCGATCCTGGAGCAACATGGCCTGCTGGAGGAGGGGCCCTCCGGGGAGCTGGTGCTGAGCCGGGAGATCCGCCAGGGTGGCCGGCATGTGGCCCGGGTGAACGGCCGGCTGGTCCCCCTCCATGTCCTGAAGGAGATCGGGCAGGTCCTCGTGGATATCCACGGGCAGACGGAGCACCTTTCGCTGCTGCGCGCCCGCGAGCAGCTGGAGCTGCTCGATCGATACGCGGGGGTGGGGGAGCTGCGGGCGGCGCTGGCGGAGCGGGTCGCCCGCTGGCGGGCGGTGCGCCGGGAGATCGAACAGCTGCGCCAGGATGAACGGGAGAAGGCCCGGCGCATCGATCTGCTGCGGTTCCAGATCGAGGAGATCGAGGCGGCCCGGCTCCGGGAAGGCGAGGAGGAGGCCCTCCTCCAGGAGCGGAATCGTCTGGCGAATGCGGAGCAGCTGACGCACCTCGCCGAGGCCCTCTATCGGGCGCTTTACGAAGGGGAGGATGACGCGCCCTCCGCGCTGGATCGTCTGAGCGAGGCGGCGCGCTCCCTTCAGGCCCTGGCGCGCATCGATCCCCTCTTCCAGCCCTATATCGAGACCGTGGAGAGCCTGATCGCCCAGGTGGAGGATCTGGCCCGCGCGGTCCGGGATTATCGGGAGGGGATCGAATTCAACCCCCGGCGGCTGGCCCAGATCGAGGAGCGGCTCGACCTCATCCGGCGGCTTCAGCGGAAATACGGGGATACGATCCCGGAGATCCTGGCTTACGCCCGGCGGGCGAAACAGGAGCTGGAGACCCTGGTCCACGCAGAGGAACGGCGGACGGCGCTGGAGGAGGAGGCCGAGGGCCTGCTGCGGGAGATCGGGGAGCTGGGGCTGCGGCTCTCCCGTCAGCGCCAGGAGGCCGCGGAGCGGCTGGCACGGGAGGTGGAAGCCCAGCTCGCGGATCTGCGGATGGCCGGGGCTCGTTTTGCCGTGGCCCTGGAGCGTGTGCCGGATCCGGAGGGAGCCTACGCCGATGGCGCGCGCTGGGCGTTCGATGCCACCGGGCTGGATCGCGTCACGTTTCTGATCGCTCCGAACATCGGGGAAGGATTGCGCCCCCTGGCCCGCATCGCGTCGGGGGGCGAGACCTCCCGGCTGATGCTGGCCCTGAAGGTCGCCCTGGCCCAGGCGGACCCCGTTCCCACCCTGATCTTCGATGAGATCGATCAGGGGATCGGCGGGCGGGTTGGGACGGTTGTCGGGGAGAAACTCTGGCGCCTGGCCCGCCACCATCAGGTCCTCTGCGTCACCCACCTCCCCCAGCTGGCGGGGTTCGGGGACACCCATTTCAAGGTGGAAAAGCATGTGGTCGGCGATCGCACCGTGGCCCGGGTGACCCGGGTGGAGGGGGAAGAGCGCGTGGCGGAGCTGGCGCAGATGCTGGGGGGCACCGGCCGGGCCGCGGTGCAGAGCGCCCGGGAGATCCTGGACTATGTGGCGCGGGTGAAAACCGGGGAGACCGCCCGTCCCCCTTCCCGCCGCCGATGAAACCGGATGGTCTTCAGGGCTGAGCGGGGTCTTTTCCCTCCTCTTCCGGGAGGCAGGACGGCCCTCTCCTCGAAAGCCCCATCGCGAAGCCCGCGGCATCCCCGCAAATGCGACCCGGTTGAGAAGCCCCGAAGCCCGCCATGAATTCTTGACAGAGGGGCATCCCACCCGCTAAGATTTTACTGAAAAATTTTTTCAGTTAGAGAGGGCGGCGTGAGCTGGGAGGAGCGGTTGAATCAGGCCGGATGGCGCGTCACGATGCCCCGGCGGGTGGTGCTGCGGGTTCTGCAGCAGGCCAGGCGCCCCCTTTCCCCTCAGGAGATCCACGCCCGGGGACGACGGATCCATCGCTCGCTGGGGCTGGTGAGCGTTTACCGGGCGCTGGAGGTGCTGGAGCAGGCCGGGCTGGTGCGCCGGGTTCACCGGGAGGCGCGATGCGACGGCTATATCCTGGCCTCGCCAGGCCACCATCACGTCCTGATCTGCCGCCGCTGCGGGCGCGCCGTGGAGTTCCCCGGCGCGGAGGACCTGAGCGGCCTGATCGCCCAGGTGGAACGGCGGACCGGGTTCCGCGTGGAGGATCACCTGCTTCAGCTCATCGGGCTCTGCGCGCCGTGCCAGGGCTCGGGGCCGGCCTGAGGCGGGAGGTGAGCCGGATGCGATCGCGACGGAACCATCCGCGGATCATCCGAGGAGGTAAACCATGCGTCGATGGCTTCGCTGGACCCTGATGATCGGTATCATTGGGCTGGTGGCCTGCCGGCCGGGGGATGCGGGGCGGGGTGGAGCAGGGCCCTCGCGGCTTCGGGTGGTGGCCACGACGTCGATCGTGGGGGATGTGGTGCGCCAGATCGGGGGTGAGGCCATCGCCCTGACCGTGCTGCTCCCGGTCGGGGCGGATCCTCATGCGTTCTCGCCCAGCCCGCAGGATGTGGCCCGGGTGGCCGAGGCCGATGTGATCTTCGCCGCGGGGGCAGGCCTCGAACAGTTCCTGGAGCCGGTGCTCCAGCAGGCCGGGGGAAAGGCCGTCCGGGTGGAGCTGGCGGAGGGGATCCCGTTGCGCCCGTTCGAGGCGATGGCCCATTCCGGGGAGCATGCGGAAGGGGAGGCCGCGCCTCACGAGCATGGGGAATGGGATCCCCACGTCTGGCTGGATCCCGGCAATGTGATCACCTGGACCCACACCATCGAGGCGACCCTGAGCCGGCTGGATCCGGCGCGGGCGGATCTGTATCGCCGTAACGCGGAGGCCTATCGGGGGCAGCTCCGGGAGCTCGACGCCTGGATCCGGGAGCAGGTATCGCAGATCCCCCCCGAGCGCCGGAAGCTGGTCACGGAGCATCAGGTCTTCGGCTACTTCGCCCATCGCTACGGCTTCGATCTGGTGGGGACGATCCTCCCCGGTGTGACCACGGCCGCCCAGCCCTCGGCCCAGGAGATTGCGGCCCTGGAAGAAACCATCCGCTCCCTGGGGGTCCGGGCGATCTTCGTGAGCAGCACGGTGGATCCCGCGCTGGCCCGCCGGATCGCGGAGGATACCGGGGCGCGCCCCGTCCGGTTGTATGTCGATTCGCTGAGCGAGCCGGGGGGGGAAGCGGATTCTTACATCCGGATGATGCGCTATAACGTGCGGCAGATCGTGGAGGCGTTGCGCTGAACCGGCCGGCCTCCGTATGGAGGGGAGGGAGCGATGGCGCTGGTGAAGCTGTGGCAGAAGGTCACGTTGCAGGAGCGGGACCGGGTTCATCTGTCGGGCGAACCGATCGTGGAGGTCTCCCGCGTTTCCATGCGCTACGATGGCGTTGTGGCGCTGGAGGACGTTTCGTTCGCGGTGAAGGCGGGGGAGCGGATTGCGATCGTGGGCCCCAATGGGGCCGGCAAGAGCACCCTCCTGAGGATCATCGCCGGGGTCCTGACGCCGACGACGGGCTCGGTGCGGATCTACGGCCGCGGCCCTGGGGGGCATCTCTGCATCGCCTACATCCCCCAGCGGAACCAGGTCGACTGGAATTTCCCGCTGACGGTTGCCGATGTGGTGATGATGGGCCGGATCGGGAAGATGGGCCTGCTGCGCCACCCTGGACCCCGGGACTGGGCGATGGTCCGCCGCGCCCTCGAGCAGGTGGGCATGGCCGATCTGGCCGATCGGCCCATCCGGGCGCTTTCGGGCGGGCAGCAGCAGCGCATGTTCATCGCCCGGGCCCTGGCCCAGGAGGCGGAGCTGCTGTTGATGGATGAGCCGTTCACCGGTCTGGATCGGCCGGCCCAGGAAGGCATCCTGGAGATCCTGGAACACCTCCGCCGGCAGGGGGTAACCATCCTCCTCGCCACCCACGATCTGGAGCAGGCAGCGTCCCATTTCGATCGTGTGCTGTTGCTGAACCGGCGCCTCATCGCCTTCGGCCCTCCCGATGCCGTCTTCACCCCCGAGGCCCTTCGGGCAGCTTATGGCGGACATCTGCGCCTGGTTCCCGTCGAGGGGGAGCTGGTCGCCGTCGGAGATACATGTTGCGAGGGAGGATAAGCGGTGGGGGAAGCGCTGCGTGTCCTGCTGGATCCCCTGCAATACGCCTTTATGGTGCGGGGGTTGATCGCCGCCGTGGTGACCGGCGGGCTCTGCGCGCTGGTGGGGACGTATGTGGTGTTGCGGGGGATGGCGTTCTTCGGCGACGCCCTGGCCCACTCCATCCTGCCCGGCCTCGCCCTGGGTTACCTGCTGGGAGGCGGCTCGCGAGATGCCCTGTTCTGGTGGGGCCTGGGCACAGCGATCCTGGCCGCGCTGGGGATCGGGGCCCTCAGCCGGGGAGGGCGGTTGAAGGAGGATACCGCCATCGGGGTGCTGTTCGCCGGGGCGATGGCGCTGGGCGTCGTCCTGATCTCCACCTCCCGAAGCTACGCGGTGGACCTCACCCATCTGCTCTTCGGGGATGTGCTGGGGGTGGGGGAGGGCGATCTGATCCGCCTGGGGATCTTCGCCGCGCTCATCTTCGCCGTCGTGGTCCTCTTTTATAAAGAGCTCCTGGTGATCTCCTTCGATCCCGTCCTGGCGGTCACCCTGCGGCTTCCCACCCGGCTGTTTGAGAACCTGCTGCTCCTTCTGATCGCCGCAACGGTGGTGGTGGCGCTCCAGACCGTGGGGGTGGCGCTGATGGTGGCCATGCTGGTGACCCCGGCGGCGACGGCGTATCTGCTGACCCGGCGCCTGCCGGCGATGATGGCCCTGGCCGTCGCCCTGGCCGCCCTTTCGTCCGTTGTCGGGCTGTATGCTTCTTACTACGCCGGCGTGGCCTCCGGAGCCGCCATCGTGCTCACCGCCACCGTGGTTTTCCTGGTGGTTCGGCTCGCCCCGATCAGCCGGGGATCCTCCCGGGCGTGAGGGAAGGCGTCCTCCCTCATCCCCGGACCCGTTGCGAACGAAGGGCGCGAAGGGATTATGGCAGGAGAACGGATTCTGATTGTGGAGGATGAGGCGGCGGTCGCCCGGGGCCTGGAATACGCCCTGAGGAAGGAAGGATACGAGGTCCTCTGGGCGGATACGGGGCAGAAGGCGCTGGAGATGGCCCGCCAGCGGGATCCCCATCTGATCATCCTGGACATCCGGCTGCCCGATCTCGATGGCTTCGAGGTCTGCCGTCGGATGCGCAGCGAGGGCCTCCGCCAGCCGATCCTGATGCTCACCGCCCTGGACGAGGAAGTGGATCGTGTGGTGGGCCTGGAAGTGGGGGCCGACGACTACGTGGTGAAGCCCTACCGGTTGCGGGAGCTGATCGCCCGGGTGCGGGCGCTGCTCCGTCGGGCCTACGGCGAGCTGGCCATGGCCGCCCCCGGGGAGCGGATCCGCTTCGGGGACATCGAGGTGGACCTGGAGCGGCTCCAGGTGACCCGGGGAGGCCAGCTGGTCCCCCTGACCCCTACCGAGTTCCGACTGCTCCGGTTCCTGGTGACCCATCCCAACCGCCCCTTCTCCCGCGAGGAGCTCCTGGAGGCCGTCTGGGGCTACACCCGGGAGGTGCTGGACGATCGGACGGTGGATGTTCACATCCGCCACCTGCGGGAGAAATTGGAGGAAAACCCCTCCGCCCCCCGCTGGATCGTCACCATCCGGGGCGTGGGCTATAAATTCCAGCCCTGAAAGCTTCCCCCGCAGGATCCGGGCGGGTGGGAGGGGGTCAACTCCCTGACGCCCCTCGCGCCGCCGTCATCCGCCGGACAGCCGGTGGATGCGTCCCCAGGAGGCTCCGGAGGGCACACTGGTGCTCCCCAACCCATGGCTTTCCATCGCGTTAACTTGACATTGTTAAATTCGGGTTCTTTGACCTCTCCCAACTGCCAAGGACGGCCTTGTAGCGCAGGCGTTCAGCCTGCGCCGCGGGCGCAAGTTCGCGTTCACGTTTTATACGGGCTGAAGCCCGTGCTACGTCATGGCGGCACGGCCAATCGAACAATGTCAAGTTAAATTCGGGCTCTTTGACCTCTCCCAACTGCCAAAGCGGCCTTGTAGCGCAGGCTGAACGCCTGCGCCGCGGGCGCAAGCCCGCGTTCACCGTCTTATACGGGCGGAAGCCCGTGCTACGTCATGGCGGCACGGCCAATCGAACAATGTCAAGTTAAATTCGGGCTCTTTGACCTCTCCCAACTGCCAGGGACGGCCTTGTAGCGCAGGCTGAACGCCTGCGCCGCGGGCGCAAGCCCGCGTTCACCGTCTTATACGGGCGGAAGCCTGTGCTACGTCACGGCGGCACGGCAAATCTAACAATGTCAAGTTAAGAAGCCTTAACAGGAGGACAACCGGGGCGCAATTCTCCCGGCATAGCATGTCCTTCACGGGCAGGCCTCAGGAGGAGGAGGATCGGGATGCGTCGATGGGCATGGATCAGCCTGGGCGTTCTGGGCGTGCTGGGGCTGATCGGCATCGTCGCGGGGGCGCTGTTCCTGCTCGCTCGAGGGGGGATCTTCTCCCGGGTTCTGGCGGCCCCGGCTCCCGGGGCTTCCCCAACCCCGGCCCCTGCCCGGACCGCTGGGCTCCTGATCCTGGAGGTGGAGCCCGGCGGCCCAGCCGATCGGGCGGGGCTGGTTCGGGGGGATCTCCTGCTGGAAGTGGACGGCGAGCCGGTCCGCTCCCTGACGGATCTGCGGGCCATCCTGGGTCGTCATCGGCCCGGGGATACGGTGTCGGTGACGGTGCAGCATGGGGATGAGCGGCGCACACGGACGGTAACCCTGGGGGATCGGAACGGGCAGGCCTATCTGGGGGTGGTGATCGCCCCGGAGCCTGAGGGGTTCTTCCCCTGGGATGGAGGGAGGTTCCGTGGCTGGGGCGGCCTCTGGGGGCGTTTCGGGCCCTCCGCGCCGGCCGCCTGGATCCTTTCGGTGGAGCCGAACAGCCCGGCGGAGCGGGCGGGCCTGCGGGCCGGGGACTGGATCACCGCTGTGGATGGGCAGGCGCTGGGTCCGGATGCGGATCTGGCCGCCCGCATCGCCGCCCATCGCCCCGGGGATCGCATTGCGGTGACGATCTGGCGGCTGGGGGAAGGTGAGCGGGTGGTGGAAGTGACCCTGGGCGAGCACCCCCAGCAGCCGGGCCGCGCTTACCTGGGGATCCGGTATCGTCCCTGGGGCTTCCATCCCTTCCGCCCGCCCACGCCCACGCCGGCACCGACCCCCTCCGGCGGGGCATAACGGCCCCCAGGTGGATATGCGGGACAGGGGCGAGCGGTTGTCCTCCTCAATAAGGAGGAGCCATGCGGAAGCTCTGGCGGATTCGTTCCATCCGCGGGTGGCTGATCGGGAGCTATCTGCTCCTGAGCGTCGTGGCCGTGGGGATCACAGGGGTGCTGACGGTGAGCCTGCTGCGGGCCTATGGGATCCGGCAGGAGGAGGCGGTGCTTCGGGCGAACGCGGAAGCGGTGGCCCGTCAAGCCCGGGCGTTCATGGAGCCGGCGCCGTGGCCCGAGGGGTTAACCCGCCTGGCCTACGCGACCGCCTTCCTGGGGAACGCCCGGGTGCGTATCCTGGACGCCCGGGGCCAGGTGCTGGCGGATTCCGGTCCGCTGACAGGAGGCGGCAGGGTGCTGTGGGCCGCGCCGGCCCCGCCGACCGCCCCGAGCGCGGGCTCCATCGAAGCGCCGCCATGGGTTTCCCTCTATCTGCCGGGTCCGGAGAGCCCGTCGGAGCCGGGATGGGGGCCTCGGGGCCTGCGGTGGATGCGCATCCGTCAGTTCCGTAGCCCATGGGGGAGCCGGTTCCATTTCGAGAGCCCTGCTGGATCGCCGGAGGCCGGGGAGGAAGCCACGGAGTTCGTCCTCCCCCTCACCGCGCGGGCTCCCATCGGGGATCCCCAGGCGCCCATCGGCTACGTGGAGTTGCAGGCCGGGGTGGAGCCCAGCCTGGAGGTGATCGCCGCGACAACCCGTGCCTTCACCCTCGCCGGGCTGGGCGCAGCGCTGCTCGCCGGGCTGCTGGGCCTGGGCGTGAGCGAGGCCCTGAGCCGTCCGATCCGCCAGCTGGCCCGGGCGGCGGTGCAGATGGGGGAAGGAAACCTCCAGGTCCGTGCGCCGGAGGCCGGGCCGGTGGAGCTGCAGCATCTCGCGGCGGAGCTCAACCGGATGGCGGAGCGTCTGCAGGCCAGCTTCAACGCCCTGGCCCGGGAACGGGATGCCCTGCGCCATTTCATCGCCGATGCCTCCCATCAGCTCCGCACGCCCCTGACCGCCCTCCGAACCTTCCTGGAATTGCTGCAGGGGCCCGCGGCGGAGGATCCGGAGGCCCGGGTCGCTTTTCTCACGGAAAGCCAGGCCCAGGTGGATCGGCTCACGTGGATCACCCAGAACCTGCTGGATCTCTCCCGCCTGGAGGGTGGGCTGATCCAGCTGGAGTGGGCGGAACATCCCCTGGCCGACATCGTCCGCTCGGCCGTCTCCATGTTCCGGGAGGCGGCTGCGCGCAAGGGGTTGACGGTCGAGCTGGAATTGCCGGAGGGGCTGGGGGAGATCCTGTGCGATCGGTGGCGGATCGAGATGGCCCTTTCGAACCTGCTGGACAACGCGGTGAAGTTCACCCCGGCCGGTGGGCGGATCGTCGTGGGGGCGCGTCGGGAGGAGAGCCGCGTCCGGATCTGGGTGGAGGACACCGGCCCGGGGATCGATCCGGAGGATCTTCCGCACATCTTCGAGCGCTTCTATCGCGGGCGGAACGCCACCGCGGCGGGCAGCGGCCTGGGCCTGGCGATCGTGCGCTGGATCGCGGAGGCCCACGGTGGACAGGTGGAAGTGCACAGCCAGCCCGGCCAGGGCAGCCGGTTCGAGCTCATCCTGCCGTTGCAAAGCGGAGAGCTCTCATCCTGACTCCGGAGGATCCACCATGGGTCGACGATGGATCGGCATCCTGATCCCCTTTTGGGGGGTTGCGCTGGGGATCATGCTCTACGGCATCCTGACGTTCCTGGGTGCCCGCTTCAACTTCGTCTACCGCGCTGTGGGCGGCTTCACGGCGCTACAACAGGCGTCCCGCCTGGCCATCGGGGTCAGCGCCCTGATGGCCCTGGCCGCCGCAGCCCTGGTGGCCGGCGTCGCGGCGCTCCGGCCTGCTCCATGGCCCCGGAAGATCTTTTTCGTCCTGCCGATCTGGTTCCTGTTCCTGACCGTCCTGGGCCTCGGGATGTTCCTCCTTCAGATCGGCACAGTGGGACCCTTTGCTGCCCTGTGGACGGCCGGGAGCGCCCTCCTGACGCTCGTGGCCGTCAGCTTCGTGGGGCTTCGAATGGATCTCCCAGCCCGCGTTCGCGGGTGGGTCCAGGGGCTTCTAGGCCTCGCCGGAGGAAGCGGGCTAATCGCTGGTCTCCTGTTCCTCGTAGCCTTCCTTCTGCCGTTGACCCGAGGGCCGGCCCCCGCGTTCGCCGGGTTCCCGGGTTCCTTCGGGCCTGGTGGCGCGCCACCGGGTTTCCCGGGCCCTCGGGAGGCATTTGGGGAAGCCTCCCGTGCCTTTCCGCCCGCCGGGGTGCCGGGAGAGGGACTCCGCAGGGAGCCGTTCGCCGGAGGGCCACCCCCTGGGGAGCTGGCGCGGGTGCGGGTGGCCCCTTCCACCATGGCCATCGGGGGTGGGATCCTGAGCGCCCTCTCCCTCCTCGCCCTGGGGATGGTCTTCTGGACCCGGCGCCGATGGTCGGGTGAGGAGAGCCTGGAGGTAGACGTGGGAGCGGACCCGGCCCGGGAAGTGCCCCGGGCGCTGGGGGCCGGTGGGGTCCTCACGCTGGCTGCGTTGCTGATCGCGCAGCTGATCCCGGTCCCCCGCACCAACCCGCCGGTTCGGGCTGTGGTGTCGTGGGATTCGCCTCAGACCCAGGTCCTCTGGCAAAGGGCCTGTGCGGATTGCCACAGCAACGAAACACGCTGGCCCTGGTATACCGCGATCGCGCCAGCATCCTGGCTGACTGCTCTGCATGTCAACGAGGGCCGGCAGGCGCTGAACCTCTCGGAGCTGGATCTGGCCAGGTTGTCCCCGGCGCGCAAGGCCCGGCTGGCGGAGGAGATCGCCCAGGTGATCCGCAACGGGAGCATGCCGCCGGCGGATTATCTGCTGACCCACCCGGAGGCGCGCCTCACGGATCTGGAGAAAGAGCTGCTGATCCAGGGCATCCAGGAGACGTTCTCCCGTTAGCTTCCCTGGCAGTGGGTTTCTCTGTCCTGGACTCGCATGATCGAAGGTCGATCCGACTTCGGCGAAAGGGGGTCTCGATGCGGAAGGCATGGAACTGGATGCTCGTCGCGCTGGTTCTGACGCTGATCACCGCCTGCATGGGCGCCTCGACGACTCAGACCCCCCAGGGCCAGAACACCGTGGCCCGGGTGCGCCGGGGCACCCTGGAGGTCACCGTCAGCGGGTCGGGTAATCTGCAGCCTCACACCCTGGTGAACCTGGCCTTCACCCAGTCGGGCATCGTGCGTAAGGTTTATGTGGGGGTGGGGGATCCCGTGAAGGCGGGCCAGGTGCTGGCGGAGCTGGACACACGGGATCTGGAGCTCCAGCTGCAGAACGCCCGGGTCAATCTGGAGATCGCCCGCATCCGCCTCGCCCAGGCCCAGGCTACGGCGCGCGCCCGCCCGGCGGATCTCGCGGCGGCGCAGGCGGCCCTGGCCAGCGCCCAGGCCAGTCTCGAGGCCCTGAAGTCCGGGCCGGATCCGCGGGATCTGGAGATCGCCCGGCTGAACTATGAGGTGGCCAAGAACGCCCTCTGGCAGGCCCAGCTGAGCCGGGATAAAACGGCGGGTTTGCCCGGCGCTTCTTCCGTCGACCTGGAGCTGGCCCAGGCGCGGGTCGGGCAGTCCGATTTGCAGAAGGAGATCGCCCGCCTTCAGTATGAGAAAACCCAGTCCGGCCCCACGGAGTCGCAGCTGAAGGCCGCGGAGGCCTCGCTGGCGCAGGCCCGGGCGAACCTGACTCGCCTGCAGGTGCAGGACCCCAGTCTGGATGTCCAGCTGGCTCAGTATCAGGTGCAGCAGGCGGAGATCGCGGTCCAGCAGCTGGAGCTCCGTCTGGAGCAGGCCCGGCTGGTGGCGCCCATCGATGGGGTGGTGACGGCGGTGAACCTGGTGGAGGGAAGCCCGGCTCCCACCGGGACGCCGGCCATCACCATCGGGGACCTGGGCCGCCTGGAGGTGGTGGTGAACCTCCCGGAGGTGGACGTCGCCCAGGTCGCCCCCGGGCAGGACGCCGTGATCGTCCCGGAGGCCATGCCGGACACCCGCCTCAAGGGGAAGGTCCTCTCGGTGTCGCCGATGGGAAGCCAGGTCCAGGGGGTGGTGAACTTCCCGGTGACCATCGCGCTGGAGGAGAACACGCCGGCGGTGCGCGCCGGGATGACGGTGCAGGTTCAGATCACCGTCGCCCGCCGGGAGAACGTCCTGCTTGTTCCGCGGCGGGCTCTGATCACCCGGGGCGGACAGATGTTCGTGAACGTGGTGCGGGGCGATCAGACAGAGATGATCCCGGTGCGCATCGGGCTGCGCGGGGACACGATGGCGGAGGTCCTGGAGGGGCTGCAGGAAGGAGACACGGTGGTCATGCCGGCCGCTCAGGCCGGGGCCTCCAGCACCCGGGTTCCGGGGCCCGGGTTCTTCGGCCCCGGGATCTTCCGGTGAGCGGTAGGGGGGCGAGGGTCAGGGCCGCCCGTGTCCTGAATCGGTAGCGCAACCGAGCCCTGCCGCTGGGGAGGGAGGTGAGGATGAATCTGGTGGAAGGATTCCGGATCGCGCTCGCGAGCCTGATGGCGAACAAGATGCGTTCCTTCCTGACCATGCTGGGGGTGATCATCGGGGTGGCCTCCGTGATCGCCCTCATGAGCATCGGCCGGGGAACTCAGGAGGCCGTGCGCGCCCAGATCGAGCGCATCGGGACCAATCTGATCTTCATCACGCCCGGGTCGATTCGGGTAGGGGGCATCGCCCAGGCCCAGGGATCCGCCTCCACCTTAACGTATGAGGATGCCCGCGCCCTGGTCGATCTACCGGGCGTTGCCTCCGTGGCGCCGGTCTTTCAGACCGGCGCCCAGGTGATTTACGGGCGGACCAACCTGCGCGTTTCCGTCCAGGGCGTGACCCCGGAGTTCTTCATCGTTCGCAACCTCCAGGTCACCAGCGGCGATCCCATTGCGCCCTCTCACGTGGAGACCGGGGCTCCCGTGGCCGTCCTGGGGGCGAACGTGGCGGCCCAGCTCTTCCCCGATGGGGATCCGATCGGGGGCTTCGTCCGCCTCAACACCATCCCGTTCCGGGTGATCGGGGTCCTCGCCCCGGTGGGCGGCACCGGGTTCGGCAGCCCGGATAACCAGATCTTCGTCCCACTCACCACGGCCGTTCAGCGGCTGGCCCGGGGCGGCCAGTTCCGGGGCAGCGAAGTGGTCTCCCAGATCCTGGTCCAGGCGAACGGGGCGGATCAGATGCCAGCGGTGATGGAGGCGATCCGCACGACGCTCCGGGAGCGCCATCGCCTTCCGGATGGGGATGACGATGACTTCACCATGGTCAGCCAGCAGGATCTGATTCAGACCTCCGCGCAGATCACCGGGACCCTCACGCTCTTCCTGGGGGCCATCGCCGCCATCTCCCTGATCGTGGGGGGCATCGGGATCATGAACATCATGCTGGTCTCGGTGACGGAGCGGACGCGGGAGATCGGCCTGCGCAAGGCGGTGGGGGCGCGACGGCGGGACATCCTGCTGCAGTTCCTGACTGAGGCCGTCACCCTGAGCGGCCTGGGCGGGCTGATCGGGGTGGGTCTGGGGATCGGCATGGCGAACCTGATCCGCGGCATCCAGGTCGGCACCGGGACGCTCCGCCCGGTGGTCGCCGGGGATGTCATCGCCCTGGCGCTGGGGTTTGCGGTCGCCGTGGGCATCTTCTTCGGCATCTACCCGGCCCTCCGGGCTGCCGCTTTAAATCCCATCGAGGCTCTTCGATATGAATGAGAGCGGAGGGATTCCGGAGATGGGTGCCCCTGTTCGAATTCCGGGGCAAAATACAATGCGTGCAGTCCCCCGGCGCACCCTTTAAGGAAGCGATGGTCCCGCCGATCCAGGAAGGCAGGCCGCCCCCGATGGGTCGGGTGTGGAGGTCGTTCAACCGCCGCGATGCGTCGAGCATCCCCTGCAGAGAGGAGGATACGGGATGGACGATCCGGTGATGGTGATGGAGAAAGTGGAAAAGATCTACCGGCTGGGAAAGGTGGAAGTCCCAGCCCTGCGCGGGATCGATCTGGTGATCCGGCGCGGGGAGTTCGTGGCCATCATGGGACCCTCGGGCTCCGGGAAGTCCACGCTGATGAACCTGCTGGGCTGTCTGGACACGCCCACCCGGGGCCGCTACATCCTGGAGGGCCAGGAAGTCTCCCGGCTCTCCGATGACCAGCTGGCGGAGATCCGGAACCGGAAGATCGGCTTCGTCTTCCAGACGTTTAACCTGCTCCCTCGAGCCACAGCCTTACAGAACGTGGAATTGCCGCTGATCTATCGGGGAGCGCGGGATCGACGGGCCCGGGCCCGGCAGATGCTGGAGCTGGTCGGCCTGGGGGATCGGCTCCACCACCGCCCCAACGAGCTCTCCGGTGGTCAGCAGCAGCGCGTGGCCATTGCCCGGGCCCTGGTGACGGAGCCGGCGGTGATCCTGGCCGACGAGCCCACGGGCAACCTGGACTCGAAGACCGGCCGGGAGATCCTGGCCCTCTTCCAGCGCCTGAACCGGGAGCGGGGGATCACCCTCGTGGTGGTGACCCATGATCCTTTCGTGGCCCGCCACGCCCAGCGCATCGTCCGCATCCAGGACGGCCTCATCGTGGGGGATGAGCCGGTTCCACCGGAGGAGCGCATCATCGAGGATGGAGCGTGAAGGAGGCGGCGATGGCAGCCCACGAACGGCGGTTCGACCCTCACCATCGGGAGCGGTTGCTGGATCCCGCCCGCTGGGCGAAGTGGGATCCGCCCCGGTTGCTGGCGACCCTCGACCTCCAGCCCGGGGCGTCCGTGGTGGATCTGGGATGCGGGCCCGGCTTCTGGACCTTCCCCCTGGCGGAGATCGTTGGCCCGGAGGGCGTGGTATGGGCCCTGGATGTGAGCCCGGAGATGCTGGAAGCGCTGGCGGCCCGTCGTCCCCCGCCCCAGGTGCGCCGGCTGCGTTCCGAACTTCCCCGCATCGACCTGCCCGATACCTCCGTCGATGCCGTATGGGGGGCCTTCGTGGTCCATGAGGTGGAGCCTCTGGATGCGCTCATGTGGGAGATCCATCGGGTCCTGCGGCCCGGGGGACGGGTGGGCCTGCTGGACTGGCGGCCGGATGCGGTCAGCGAGGAAGGCCCGCCCCGGTCCCATCGCGTGGCCCCCGAGGTCGTCCGTCAGGCCCTGGAGGCCGCCGGCTTCCACATCCTCCCGACAGGATGGCAGCACGAGGACGCCTATCTCATCCGGGCCCTTCGCCCTTCCCCGCAGGACAGCGGCTCGCCATAACCGGCCAGCATCGACCCAACCTGTGAAGGGGGGAATCCATGTCTCCAGCGCATTGCCTACGGAAGGGACTTCGGCTCTTCTGGATCGTGTGGATCGTGGGCGGGATGGCCGCCTGCGCCGCCCCGGCCTCGCCGGAGCCGACGCCGACCGTCCCCTCCACCCCCGTCAGAGCGGGCGCGCCGGTCACCCCGGCCGTCACTCTGACCCCGGCGCCCTCCACAGATGCGCAAGGCAATCGCCTCACATATGTCATGGTCTCCGAGGAAAGCGAAGCCCGCTACCGGGTGCGCGAGCAGCTGGTGGGGGTGAACCTGCCCAGCGACGCGGTGGGGACCACCCGGGCCATCACCGGCGTCCTGGTCCTGGAGGGGGATCGGGTCATCCCTGAGGCCTCCCGCTTCCAGGTGGATCTGCGCACGCTGACCAGCGATCAGGCGCGGCGGGACAATTTCATCCGTCGCAACACCTTGCAGGCGGATCGTTATCCCTATGCGGTGTTCATCCCCCGGGAGGTGCGGGGCCTCCCCACGCCGCTGCCGACCTCCGGGGAGCACGCCTTCCAGCTGATCGGTGATCTCACCATCCGGGACGTGACCCGGCCGGTGACCTGGGAGGTGGTCGCCCGGGTGGAGGGAGATCGCGTGACCGTCCAGGCCCGAACCCAGTTCACCTTCGCGGATTTCAACCTGGAGCCGCCGCGCGTGCCGGTGGTGCTGAGCGTGGATGAGACCATCCGTCTCGAGATTGATGGGGTGTTCCGGCGGCAGTGAGGGCAGTGGGCCGGGCGCTTTATCCGAGGGCCCTTTGCCGGGGAGGCCGGGTCGGGGATCTTCTGCCCGGCCCTCCCCATCCTTCGGGGGGCACTGCAACAGGGTCCAGGGGCGCCCGGGCTTCCCGGCGCTCCATCAGCGGGCCGGGTCCGCCAGCATCCGGAGCAGCCGTTCCAGATCCTGGGGCCAGGAGGGGCGACGGGGGAGGCGCACCGCGCCGTCGGCGATCCAGCCGCCCAGCGCCCGCACTAGGCCATCCCCCCGGTCAGGGGCCGGGCGAAGGACCAGCGTTCGCCCCTCGGCGTAAATCCGTTCGATCCCCGCCCGGGCGGCCAGGATCTTGAAGCGCAGCTGCTGGAGCAGGTGGCGGGTTTCCTCGGGCAGCGGGCCGAACCGATCCTCCAGCTCCCGGGCCATCTCCTCCACCCCTTCCAGGGTGGCGATCCCCGCCATGCGCCGGTAGAGCTGCAGCCGCATCCCGGGATCCGGGACATAATCCTCCGGCAGGCCGATGGGCCAGGGGAGCTGGAGGGTGACCCCTTCCGGGGAAGGCGGAGGCGGCGGCAGGCCCTCCCGCTCCGCCCGCAGTTCCGCGATCGCCCGGTTCAGCATTTTCATGTAAAGATCGAACCCCACCGCCGCGATGTGCCCATGCTGGCGGGTGCCCAGGATCTCCCCCGCCCCCCGCACCTCCAGATCCCGCATCGCCAGCTGGAATCCACCCCCCAGCCCGGGGATCTCATAGATGGCCGCCAGCCGTTCCCGGGCCTCCGCGGTGAGCGGGATCTTCGGATCATAGAGGAAATAGGCGTAGCCCTGGAGCACGCTCCGGCCCACTCGCCCGCGCAGCTGATAAAGCTGGGCCAGCCCGAAGAGATCCGCCCGGATCACGATCATCGTGTTGGCGTTGGGGATATCCAGGCCGCTGCTGATGATATCGGTGGCCACCAGGATGTCGATCTCCCCCCGCGTGAAGGCCATCATGGTCTTCTCCAGCTGCCGGGGTGGCATCTGGCCGTGGGCCATGCCGAAGCGAGCCCCCGGCACCAGCGCCTCCAGCCGCTCTTTCCAGGCCTCCAGGCCGTGCACCCGGTTGTAAACCACGAAGACCTGCCCCCCGCGATCCAGCTCCCGCATGATCGCCGAGCGCACCAGACGATCATCGTAGGGCCCCACATAGACCTGCACCGGCAGCCGCTCCTCCGGCGGCGTCTGGATCAGGCTGATGTCCCGCAGCCCGCTCAGGGCCAGATAGAGGGTGCGGGGGATCGGCGTGGCCGTGAGGGTGAGCACATCCACTTCCGCCCGGAGGCGCTTGAAGTGCTCCTTGTGCATCACGCCGAAGCGCTGCTCCTCATCGATGATCACCAGCCCCAGATCCTTGAAGACCACATCCGGCTGGAGCAGACGATGGGTGCCGATGAGGATGTCGATCTCCCCTTCCCGAAGCCGGCGCAGGATCTCCGCCTGCTCCTTCGGCGAGCGCAGCCGGGTGAGAACCTCCACCACCACCGGGAAGGGGGCCAGGCGGGCGCGGAAGGTCTCGTAGTGCTGGTGAGCCAGGATGGTCGTGGGGGCCAGCAGGGCCACCTGCTTGCCGTCCATCACCGCCTTGAAGGCCGCCCGCAGGGCGACCTCGGTTTTCCCGAACCCCGCGTCTCCGCACAGCAGGCGATCCATCGGCCGCGGCCGCTCCATATCCGCCTTGACTTCCTCG
>BEHY01000024.1 GCA_002898735.1 Candidatus Thermoflexus japonica | reverse complement strand
CGCCGCGGGAGAAACCCCGACGGCCGATCGAGGCGTTCACCCGATGGCTTGAGGCTGGAGAATGACCCTTCCCCCTCCCCAGGATATGGCCGCGCGGGGCGCCTTCAGCGCCCCGCGCGGCCGAAAAACCGGCGCAACGCATCGGGGAGCCCGCGTTTCTTGATTCGCTCCCGCGACCTGCTCGGGGAACTGCGGTTGCAGCCTTAAGCAGGCGTCTCCGGCAACCGGTAGTCCCTGAACTGCTCGCGCAGCACCTTCTTATCGAACTTCCCCACACTGGTCTTGGGGATCGCCTCCACGAACACGATGTCATCCGGCAGCCACCACTTGGCGAACCGCGGCCGCAGGAACTCCAGAAGCTCCTCCTTGGTGAGGTCCTCCCGGAACTCCGGGCGAGGGACCACCACCGCCAGCGGGCGCTCCTGCCACTTCGGGTGCGGCACGGCGATGACGGCCGCCTCCAGGACCTTCGGGTGGGCCATCAACGCGTTCTCCAGGTCCACGGAGGAGATCCATTCCCCGCCGCTCTTGATCAGATCCTTGGTGCGATCCACAATCTGGATGTAGCCCTCCGGGTCGATGGTCACCACGTCGCCCGTGCGGAACCAGCCATCCTGGAAGGCCTCCGCGGTGCGCGGGTCGTTGTAATAGGCCCGGATCACCCACGGGCCGCGGACCTGGAGCTCGCCCATGGTCCGGCCGTCCCATGGGACCTCACGGCCCTGCTCGTCCACTGCCCGGATCTCCACGCCGACTACCGGCATGCCCTGCTTGGCACGGACGGCGAAGCGCTCCTCATCGGGCCAGCTTTCCATGTAGCTTTTGAGGTTGGCCACCGTGCCCAGGGGGGTCATCTCCGTCATACCCCAGGCGTGGGCGATGCGGATGCCGAAGCGCTTCTCGAAGGCCTCGATCAACGCCCGCGGCATCGCCGATCCGCCCACCGGCATCACCCGGAGGCTGGAGAGATCATAGCGCTCCCGCTCCAGCAGCGCGTAGAGCCCGATCCAGATGGTGGGCACGCCGGCGGTCACCGTCACCCGCTCGTTCTGGATCAGCTCGGCGATATCCCGCGGCTGCAGGTGGGGCCCGGGGAAGACCAGCTTGGCGCCCACCATCACCCCAGCGAAGGGCATCCCCCAGGCGTTGGCGTGGAACATGGGCACCACGGGCATCAGCACATCCCGCTCGCAGATCCCGAAAGTATCCGCCAGGCAGAGGGCCAGGGAGTGCAGGAAGATGGCCCGATGGCTGTAGACCACGCCCTTAGGGTTCCCGGTGGTTCCCGAGGTATAGCACATGCCGGCGGCCGCGTTCTCGTCCAGGCGCGGCCAGGGATAGGGTGCCTCGGGGGATTCCGCGATCAGCGCCTCATAATCGAGGGCCGGGCTCAGGGTCGTCTGGACCGGGCCGGTGTCGCTCATGATCACGAAGGCCTTCACCGTGGGGATCTGATCGCGGATGCGCTCCAGGAGCGGGACGAGGGAGGCATCGACGAAGATGACGCGGTCTTCGGCGTGGTTGATGATGTAGATCAGCTGATCGGGGGCCAGACGGATGTTGAGGGTGTGGAGGACGGCGCCCATGCAGGGGGCGGCGAAATAGATCTCCAGGTGGCGGTGGGTGTTCCAGGCGAAGGTGGCCACCCGGTCGCCCCGCCCGATCCCCAGCCGGTTCAGGGCGTGGGCCAGGCGGTGGACCCGCTGGTGGAAGTCGGCGTAGGTGTAGCGGTGCATGCCGGCGGCGGTGCGGGTGGCGATCTCCTTGCGGGGGAACAAACGGGCGGCGCGATCCAGGAAATGATGCAGGGTGAGCGGCCAGTCCATCATCAGGCCTTCCATGGCTCCCTCCTTTCCATCCGGGGAGATCGGGGGTTACTTTCATTATAGCAGGAATCGCAGCGCCCTTCTTTCCCGGCTGTAGCGGCGCCACCGTCGAGAGGTCCATCGGGTCCGCGTGGCCAACGGCGCGATCTTTGAATTGCACGTCCACCGGGGCCCGGGGAGGCGCTACGGGGTGCTATATCTCGTGGAGGGGCGGGAATGACTCGTTCCGCTGGGGTCCCCCCCGTGCCGCAGCGAGGAAACGGCTGCGGCACGGGGGGATGGTGTTCGATCCGCCCGGCAAAGGGCCAGCAGACCTCAGGCCAGGAACTCCGCCATCCTGGCGGCGAGATCGGCCACCCGCATGGAGTAGCCCCACTCGTTGTCATACCAGGCCACCACCTTCACGAAGTTGCCGTCGATGACCATGGTGGAGAGCCCATCCACGATCGCCGAGTGCGGGTCGCCTTTGAAGTCGATGGAGACCAGGGGCTCCTCGGTGTAATCCAGGATCCCCCGGAGGGCGCCCTCGGCGGCTGCGCGGAAGGCGGCGTTCACTTCCTCTTTGGTCACCGGCCGGCTGACCTCCGCTGTGAGATCGATCACGGAGACCGTCGAGATGGGGACGCGGAGGGCATAGCCGTCGAGCTTCCCCTTGAGTTCGGGGATCACCAGGCCGATGGCCCGGGCGGCGCCGGTGGTGGTGGGGATGATGTTCAGGGCCGCCGCCCGCGCCCGCCGCAGGTCCTTGTGGGGCAGATCCAGGATGCGCTGATCGTTGGTGTAGGCGTGGACGGTGACCATCAATCCTCGCTTGACGCCGAAGGCATCGTGGAGAACCTTCACCACCGGCGCCAGGCAGTTGGTGGTGCACGAGGCGTTGGAGACGATGTGATGCTGGGCCGGATCGTAGCGGTGGTCGTTCACCCCCAGCACCACCGTGAGATCCACGCTGTCCGACGGGGAAGCGGGGGCTGTGATGATCACCTTCTGGGCGCCGCCGGAGGTGCGGTGCACGGCGGCCTTGCGGCCGTCGGTGAACAGGCCCGTGGACTCGATGACGATCTGCACACCCAGGTCCTTCCAGGGGAGATGGGCAGGATCCTTCTCGGCGAAGACCCGGATCTCATCCTCGCCGACGATGAGGTAGGAGTCCCGGGCGGCGACGGGCTCTGGATAACGCCCGTAGTTGGAATCATATTTCAGCAGGTGCGCCAGGGTGGGGGCGTCGGTGATATCGTTGACCGCGACCACCTCGAGACGGTCGCGATATTTCTCGCGGATGGCGCGGAAAACCTGGCGCCCGATCCGACCGAACCCGTTGATGCCCACCTTCACGGCCATCGGACTTCCCTCCTGAGCAATTTGAGGCGTTGCGCTTTTCTGAAAGTATACCCCAGTTTGATCCGGCGTTCCTTTTTCCGGTAACCACCCGGAAAGGCCCTGGTAGGATGGTTTTGCTGGAGAGGGGAAGGGATTCGTTGGGAAAAAGGGGTGGATTTCGGGAGGAGGCGTCCTGTCGGAGGGGCTGGCCCGCGCTTCTTCCGCGGACCGGATTCTCAGCGATCTGCGGAAGGGCGGCCTGCCCATCTGCGATATCCGCGGGGCTTCTTCCTCAGGGAAGCAGGATCGCCCCTTCCGAAAACGATCCGGGCCGCGCCAGAGGGCCTGTAAGCCGGGTTCTGTCCCCCGCGGGGATCCGCGGGGTGGCGGTCATCTCTCTGGGACGGCGGTTGCCCGCCGCCTCAAGCGGCCTACCCGCGGGCATTGGGCGCGGGGCAGCCCCGGCGCCCCGGAGGGCGCCGCGCCCGCTGCTTGGCCTTGCTCCGGGTGGGGGTTGCCATGCGCCGGAACGTTGCCGCCCGGCCGGTGGGCTCTTACCCCACCTTTTCACCCTTGCCTCCATGGCCCCGGGGAGGGCCCCGGGCGGATCGGCGGTCTGTTTTCTGTGGCCCTGTCCACGGGTCGCCCCGTCCGGGTGTTACCCGGCACCCTGCCCCGCTGGAGCCCGGACTTTCCTCAGGCCGGGTTTCCCCGACCCGCGACCGCCCGGCCTTCTGGCGCGGCCCATTGTGAATTTTACCCTGAAATCCGCTCGCAGGACCACCGCTGGCAGCCCATCCGACCAGCCGTCCACCTACGGCCCGCCGGTGGCCTGCTGGAGAGCTTCCAGGACTTTGCCCAGGGCCTCAATCTCGGCTCCATAGGCCGCCCAGTCGCCCCGGCGGATCGCCTCCTGGGCACGCTGATAGTGGGTGTACGCCTGCCGGATGAGGGTCGCGAGGTCCGTGCCGGGAGAAACAGCCGGGCCCGGGGGACTGGAGGCCGTCGCCCCGCCGATGGCCTGGGCCAGGGCTTGCTCCAGGGTGGGCGCCATGGCCACCCGTTGCTCCGTGGCCACGATTACCTGCTTCAGCTCCGGGATCTGGCCCTGCTCCGCCAGCAGATACAGCGGTTCCACATAGAGGAAAGCCTGTCCGATCGGGATCACCAGCAAATTCCCCCGGATGACCTGACTGCCCCGCTGGCTCCACAGAGTGAGCTGGGCGGAGATCGTGGGTTCCTGATCGATCCGTGCCTCGATCTGCTGCGGACCGAAGATCAGGCGCTCCTTGGTCAGGCGGTAAAGGAACACCTCTCCGTAGCGGCCGGGATCCGAGCGGGCCGCCATCCACGCGATCATGTTCTGCCGCCCGGACGGGGTGAAGGGAAGGATGAGGACGAACTCCACCGGACCGCCCGGATCCAGCCGGGTGAGCACGTAGTAGGGTTCCATGGGTTGGGGCTCAGCGCCGAAGATCTCTATCGGGATCGCCCACACGTCCTCCTTGTTGTAGAAGGTGCGGGGATCCTGCACATGATAGGTCCGGAAGATCTCCGCCTGGATCCGGAACAGGCCCTCCGGGTATCGCAGATGCGACTTCAACGCTTCGGGCATCTCCGAAAAGTCCCGCCAGAGGGCCGGGAAGATCCGCCGCCAGGCCCGGATCAGCGGTTCGTCCTCCACCACATAGAAGGTCACCGTCCCATCATAGGCGTCCACCACTGCCTTCACGCTGTTCCGGATGTAGTTCAGATCCCCATGAGGCTGGCTGTAAGGATAGCGATCCGTCCACGTGTAAGCGTCGGCCACCCATACGATCCGCCCATCTAAGATCACCGCATAGGGGTCCGGATCCAATCGCAGGAAGGGCGCCAGCCGTTGCAGGCGGGTCCGGATATCCCGCCAGAACAGGATGCGGCTCTCCGGGGTGAGGGCTCCGCTCAGCACGAGGTTGGGATCCCCGAAGTGGAGGGCGAAGAGGGCCCGCCGCGCCAGCCCGCCCAGGCGGACGCCGGTGCGGCCCTGATAGGTGGTGGTGACGTTCTCCTCGCCCCTCGGGTAGTCGAACTCCGGCACAGTGGTGTTCACCAGGACGAAGTCGACGGTCCGCTCCCCAAAGTAGATCTGCGGGCGGGTCAGGGGGAGCGCCCCCACCGGCGGGATGTCTTTCAGCAGGAATTCCGGAAGGCCTTCCGGCGTGAAGGCCCGCACCGGGACGACCACCGCTCCGTAGCCGTGGGTGAAGACCAGGTGCCGGTTGACCCAGGTGCGGGCCTGAGGGGGAAGCGCCTCCAGATCCAGCTCCCGCACGCTCAGCATGACCTGGCGGTACATGCCGTCGATGCGATAGCGGTCCACATCCACATCGGCGAACACGTAATATGGCCGGATGCTCTGCAGCTGCTGCAGGGTCTGCAACAACGGGCGGTAATCCCAGAGACGGATCCCCTCCAGGATCTGGGCGCTGGCCTGGATTTCCTCAGGGGTGGGAGCTTCGCGGGGAGAGAAAACCCGCTCCTCAAAGCGATCCAGACCGTAAGCGCGCCGGGTGAAGGCGATGCTGTAGGCAATGTAAGGGCTTTCCCGCACCAGTTCGTTGGGGCGCACCACCAGGCTCTGGATCAGGCCCGGGTAAACCTCGAGGCCGATGAGGGCCAGAGCGAGCCAGCCCCCGAACCCCGCGGCCAGGAGGATGGGGCGACGCCACCACAGGTTCAGCAGCATCCCGGCGGCGAGGAGGACCATCAGGACGCTCAGGAGGTTCAGGACCGGGAGACGGGCATGGAGATCGGCATAGCCCGCCCCGAAGGCGATGGGCCGCTCGGCGTAAAGGAGCCGGTAAGCGTCGAAGCGGTAGCCCACCGCCATTAGCAGGAAGAACACAGCCGCGAGGACGGAAAGGTGCGCCCATCGCCAGCGCCGGGGAACCGGGAGGAGCAGTGGGAAGAGCGCCGAAAGGGGGATCAGCCCCCACTGGGCGATCTCCTGGAGGAAGGCCCACAGGGGCCACTGGAACACATACCAGCCAACGTCCAGGCCGAAGATGGGATCGCGAACCCCGAAGGGCTCGGCGTTCAGGGCCAGCAGAGCGCGCTCCCACTGCCCCTGAGCGGCAAGGCCGAACAGAAAGCCCGCGGCCAGGGCCAGCCCCAGCCAGAGACGGGGGGAGCGGCCAGCCGCGCGAGCGGCGAGCCAGGCGTTGAGGCCCAGGAAGAGGGCAGCCATGGCCCATCCGATGAAGAACAGCGCGACCCGGGCCTGCCACTGCGTCCACAGGACCGATTCATAGCCCAGGTCCCGGAACCACTCCCACATCACCCAAAGGCCCAGCAGACGTCCGGGGAGGAACAGCAGGGCCGCCCACAGGCCGAACACGAGGAGAACCCAGCGCAACCATCGTTCCCATGGAAACCGCCGCAGATCGATCTCGATCGTTCGCTCAAAGCCGCCGCGTCGCCGCCCGGTCATTTTCACCTCCAGGTCCTGGATCGGACTCCAGAGAACGCCGGTTGAAAAGCGTTAACCCCAGGAACAGGCAGCCCATCCGACCATATCGCAGTCGGGCGCATAGCGAAGGAGAGCGTCCGTAAGGAGCGGGCGCAGGAAGAGAACGGGCCCTCATGGCCCGCAGCGGCCTCTACGCCGATCGAGCCCGCGCCCTGCGCGCCCGCCGCCATCCCCAGACCCCGAGGACCATCCCCAGCGCCAGGATAAGCCATGCGGCGAGAACGGCGAGGAGGCTGAGGCTCAGCGAAGCCATATCCTCCAGCACGCTGAGGGCCGGTGTGGTGACGGGCGCCAGCGGCGGTGCTCCTGCCTGGAGCACCCGGCGCAGGGTGGCTTTGAGGCCGTGAACCCCGCCTGCGATCAGCAAGCCGCAGGCCATCGCCAGGACCGGATGGATTTCCCGAATGGCGCCGGTCTGGGCGCCGAACAGGATGGCCCCTGCGGCCGGCCGGACGAAGGTCTGAATCCCATCGTTGATGGCATCGACGGCGGGAATTTTATCAGCGAGGAACTCGACGAGCGTTAGAAGGAACAGCAGGCCGATGATGGCGGGGTGCGTCAGCGCGTCGTAAGGCGGCGCCAGATGGATCGTGTCGGTGAAGCGGGCCAGCAGCGCCACCACCAGCACCGGGATATAGGCGTTCAGGCCAGCGGCGGCCGCCAGCCCGAAAGCGGATAGAACCGCCCCGACGGTTTCCATCATCCTCTCCTGTGCGAAGCGAGGAGCCTGCGCGCTTCCTGATCGGAATGGCGTTCCAGGGGCGCGCCCTGTTTTGAAAAGGGGATCAGGAAACCCCCTCATCCCGCGGAGTGCCTGGCGGGCCTGCCAGCTTCCCGGTTACCGATGTGGCCATAGCCCGTGGAGGGCCCGACCTGATCGCCGGATCTGATCGATCAGCTTCTTGACGCCAACGGTGGGCAACAGGGCGACCGGGTAAAGGACGTAACGGAGCTCTCGCCCCAGGAGCAACGGCAGCAACGGCAGCCAGATCATCCCCACAAAGAGGCTTTCATCCCAGCGATGGGTCAGACGATAGGCCAGCAGGAACACCGCGATGGCGAACAGGGTCTCCCACGGCATCAGGGCGAGCATGACCCCCAGGGTGGTAGCCATCCCCTGGCCGCCACGGAAACGGAGGAAGGGGGAAGTATCATGGCCCAGCACGGCGACCATGCCGGCCAGGAACGCGTAGGGCTCCGCGAAACCCATCGCCTGGGCCCAGCGCACCGCCGCGTAGCCCTTGAGCATATCCAGGACCGCCACGATGACCCCCCAGCGCCAGCCCAGGTGCAGCCACACATTGCGCGCCCCGGGATTCCCGTCCCCCACCGTCCGGATGTCCAGCCCGGCCACCTGCCGGGCCACCAGATACGCAGTTGGAATCGATCCCAACCAATAAGCCGTGAATAAGACCGCCAGCATGGGTGCCCCCCGATCCAATGGATGGGATGGGGCAGGGCCATTCCAGGTCGACGAGGGCTCCCTCAGGCCTCGCCCCCGGAGATCACCGCGATCAGCTTGACCTCGTCGCCATCCTGCAGGATGGTGTTTTCATGGAGCAACTTGCCTTCCCGCACGGCCAGCGTGATCTCCGGGTTCAGGCCCACCTGTTTCATGGCCTCCCGGACGGTCAGGCCAGCCGGCACCTCAAAAACCTGGTTGCGGTAGATCAGGCGGACCATCCTCCCTCCTGCTCCTCTTGGAGTGCGGTGCCTTGGCACCGCTCTGCCTTGGCTCTTGGAGCGCCTTGGCCCCGCTCTGCCCTGGCACCGCCGACTGAAATACGCGAGGATGAGCACTCCGAAAGCGGCCCCCAGGGGCCGCACTCCAAAAACTCTTGGAGTGCGGTGCCTTGGCCCCGCTCTGCCCTGGCTCTTGGAGTGCCCTGGCCCCGCTCTGCCCTGGCACCGCCGACTGAAATACGCGAGGATGAGCACTCCGAAAGCGGCCCCCAGGGGCCGCACTCCAAAAACTCTTGGAGTGCGGTGCCTTGGCCCCGCTCTGCCCTGGCTCTTGGAGTGCCCTGGCCCCGCTCTGCCCTGGCACCGCCGACTGAAATACGCGAGGATGAGCACTCCGAAAGCGGCCCCCAGGGGCCGCACTCCAAAAACTCTTGGAGTGCGGTGCCTTGGCCCCGCTCTGCCCTGGCACCGCCGACTGAAATACGCGAAGATGAGCACTCCGAAAGCGGCCCCCAGGGGCCGCACTCCAAAACTCTTGGAGTGCGGTGCCTTGGCACCGCTCTGCCTTGGCACACGATGATAGATGAGAGAGCACTCCGAAAGCGGCCCCCAGGGGCCGCACTCCAAAAACTCTTGGAGTGCACTGCCCTGAAAGCGACCGCTTATAGGAGCGCCCGGTGAAAGCCTGAGCGCGGATCCTTTTCGCCCTCCCCAAGCGTTGCGGGCGCGGGATCTGCTGGGATGAGCAAGAGACCGCCGGGCCTCCGCGCACATCCTCACCTCATTATAATGGGATGTAATGCGGAAATCCCATGCCCGAAGGAGCCGAGATGGAACCCCGTCTGCCCCGTGGGATGCGGGATATCCTTCCCGATCAGATGATGCTACGCCGGTATGTGATCCGCACCTTCGAGGAGATCTTCGAGGCTTATGGCTTCGAGCCGCTCCAGACGCCGGCCCTGGAGCTGAGGGAGACCCTGATGGGCAAATACGGGCCGGACGCTGAGAAGTTGATCTATGATGCCCGTCATCGGGAGGGCAAGGAGGAGCTCAGCCTGCGCTACGATCTCTCGGTCCCCCTGGCCCGGGTAGTGGCCATGTATCCGAACCTCCCCCGCCCCTTCAAGCGGTATCAGATCGCCCCTGTCTGGCGGGCGGAGCGGCCGCAGAAGGGGCGTTACCGGGAGTTCTATCAGTGTGACGCCGATATCGTGGGCACGTCCTCTATGGCCGCCGACGCCGAGATCATCGCCCTGATCGACGAGGCCCTCACCCGCCTGGGGTTCCGCAACTTCGTCATCCTGCTCAACGACCGCAAGCTGCTGGCCGGCCTCGGCCGCTATTCGGGGGTCCCGGAGGCCCTGCTGGGGAGCCTCTACCGGGCCATCGACAAGTTCGAACGCCTCGGCCTGGAGGGCGTCCGCGAGGAGATGCGCCGCTACGGGATCCCGGAGGCGGTCATCGATCGCATGCTGGAGCTGTTGCGCATCGAGGGAGAGAACGCCGACCTGCTGGAAGAGCTGGCCCGTCGGATGCAGGCGGCGGAGATCCCGGAGGGCCTGGAAGGGATTCAGGAGCTCCGGACGCTGCTGCGGTTCCTGGATGAGATGGGCGTAGCCCCGGAGCGCTATCGGATCTCCTTCACCATGGTGCGGGGCCTGGAATACTACACCGGCCCCATCTTCGAGACGGTGGTCACCGAGCCGAAGATCGGCTCCATCACCGGCGGCGGCCGTTACGATGGCCTGGTGGGTCTGTTCGCCAAACAGAGCGTCCCTATGACCGGGACCAGCTTCGGGATCGAGCGGATCATCGATGTGATCCAGGAGCTGGGGATGGCCCCGCCGGATCTGCCCCGCACGCCGGTCCAGGTGCTGGTGACGGTGTTTGATGAGCCCCGGATGGGCGCTTCGATCGCCCTCGCCCGGATCTTCCGGCAGGCGGGGCTTCACACCATGTTCTATTTCGAACCCCGCCGCCTGGAGGCCCAGCTGCGCTACGCCCACCAGAAAGGCATCCCCTTCGTCGCTATCCTTGGGCCGGATGAGGAGGCACAGGGTATGGTCACCGTTCGGGACATGCGGAGCGGGGAGCAGCGAAGCCTGCCCCCCGAAGAGGCCGCGCGCTGGATCCGACAGGCCCTGGGCGCAGGCCCCCCTGAGGCATAATCCAGGGGGAATACGCTCCTTCCTCTCCGCAGCCTAAAGGGCCACAGGGCAGGAAAAAGTTCCTGGGGGCCGGGCCGGCCCCAGAAGCCTCCAGGGAGCTCCATCGCGCAACCCATGAAGGAGGATCGCGGATGGCGGATGATCGGGTGGGGGTGATCGGGCTGGGATATGTGGGGCTGCCGCTGGCGGTGGCCTTCGCCGAGGTCGGCTGCGAGGTGGTGGGGGTGGATGTGGACGCGGAGAAGGTGGCGCTCCTGATGGCCGGGCGCAGCCCTATCCGGGATATCCCTTCGGAGGCCCTCCAGGCGGTTCGGAAAGCGGGACGGTTCCGGGCGACCACGGATTACGGCGAGCTCCGGGCGGTGGAGGCGATGTTCATCTGCGTGCCCACGCCCTATGACGCGATGCGGGCGCCGGACCTTTCGTATGTGAAGGCGGCAGCGGAAGGGATCGCGCCCCATCTACGGCGGGGGCATCTGGTGATCCTGCAGAGCACCACCTACCCGGGGACCACGGAGGAGGTGGTGCGGCCGATCCTGGAGCGGAGCGGGCTGCGGGCGGGGGAGGATTTCGACCTGGCCTTCTCTCCAGAGCGCATCGATCCGGGGAACCGGGAGTGGACGGTGCGGAACACGCCGAAGGTGGTGGGGGGGGTGACGCCCCGGAGCACGGCGCGGGCGGCCGCGCTGCTGAGGCGGCTGGGGGCGCCGGTACACCCGGTGTCGTCGCCGCGGGTGGCGGAGATGAGCAAGCTGCTGGAGAACATCTTCCGGAGCGTGAACATCGCCCTGGTGAACGAGCTGGCGCTGCTGTGCGAGCGGATGGGGATCGACATCTGGGAGGTGATCGAGGCCGCGAAGACCAAGCCCTTCGGCTTTATGGCTTTCTATCCGGGGCCAGGGGTGGGGGGGCATTGCATCCCTGTGGATCCCTATTACCTATCGTGGAAAGCGCGGGAGTATGACTTTTACACGAAGTTCATCGAGCTGGCCGCGGAAGTGAACCAGGCGATGCCATTCCACGTGGTGCATAAAGTGGAGGAGGCGCTGGATCGGTATGGAGGGCGAGGATTGCGGGGGGCTCGGGTGCTGGTGCTGGGAGTGGCCTTCAAACGGGAGGTGGACGATGCGCGCAACAGCCCGGCGGGGCGGATCATCGAGCTGTTGCTGGAACGGGGGGCGGAAGTGGTCTATCACGACCCCTATGTGCCGCGGTTTCGGGTGGGGGGAAATGTGTTCCGGCAGGAGGAAAGGGAGCTGGAGTCTGTGCCGCTGGAGGAAGGATGGCTGCAGTGGACAGACGTGGTGGTCATCGCCACCGGACACCGGGCAGTGGATTATGAGCGGGTGGTGCGAACCGCCCGGCTGGTGGTGGACACGTGCAATGCCACCGCAGGCATCCCTCCGCGCTCCGCCATCGTCGTCCGCCTCGGCGCCCCGATGCCAGAAGGAAGCCTTCCGTCGGACCCGCCGGGATCGCTGGAGGGATGAAGCTCTATGGAGACATCACGTGCAACCGCAACTGTTTCCAGGGGACGATTGTGGGCCGCGCGCATCGCCGTGGTGATCATCCTGATCGGCGCGGTCTGGTTCACCCTGCGCTATCGGGATCGTTTTCAGGAGTGGGCGCGCTTCGGCTACCCGGCCATCTTCCTGATCAGCGCTTTGACCAACGCCACGCTGATCCTCCCGCTGCCCGGCCTGGCGGTGACCACGCTGGCCGGCGGGATGTTCAACCCGTGGATCGTGGGGATCGTGGCCGGGCTGGGCCAGGCGGTCGGGGAATTGAGCGGGTATCTTGCCGGCTATAGCGGCCAGACCCTGGTCGACGATTTGCCGCGCTATGAGCAGCTGGCCCGCTGGATGCGCCGCTTCGGCCCCTGGGTGATCTTCATCCTCGCCCTGGTCCCGAACCCGCTCTTCGACGTCGCCGGGATCATCGCTGGCTCCACCCGCATGCCTTTGCTCTATTTTCTCCTCCCATGCGCAGCCGGGAAGATCCTCAAGAACCTGATCGCCGCCTGGGCAGGATTCTACGGGATCGAATTGTTACAGCGATGGTTCGGGGGGATGTAGGGGGTGCGAACGGCCCACGATATCCGATCGCTCCGATGGCTTATCCGAGCAGGTCCTTTCCTGCTAACCTCCGGGCTCGTGCTCCTGGCCCTGTTTCCCCTGGCGTTTTCCCCCGGCATCCTGATGCGAGGGGATGTCGCCCTCTATTTCTACCCTTACTGGGAAGCCGCTGCGCGGGCGACGCGGGAAGGCCGCCTGCCCTTGTGGAATCCGGATCTCTTCGCAGGGGTCCCTTTTCTGGCCAATCCCCAGGTCGGCTTCTTCTATCCGCCGAACCGGCTGCTCTCATGGCTGCCGGTTCCTGCCGCTTTGAAGGTTTCCATACTTCTCCACGCCCTCTGGGCTGCGTGGGGGATGCTCGGGCTGGCCCGCCGACTGGGTTATCGAACCGGCGGATCCGTAGCCGCTGCGGCTGCCTACGCCCTGGGGGGCTACTTCCTCGCCCAGGCGGAGCACATCAACCAGTTCCAGGCGCTGGCCTGGCTGCCGTGGATCGGGTGGGCATGGGCGACGGGCCGGCCCGCGGGCGTGGGGCTGGCGGGAGCGATGCAGATCCTCTGCGGCCATGCCCAGACCGTGATGCTCTCCTGGGCGGCCCTCCTGATCTTCTTCGCACCCCCCCGGGGGGATCGCGTCCGCCTGTCGGGATGGGTCCGGGCGTGGGGAACCGGGGTGCTGGACGGGGCGCTCGCGGTGGGCCTGAGCGCCATCCAGTGGCTTCCCAGCTTCCAGCTCACCCGGGCCTCCATCCGGGCGGGCGGCCTTCCCCTGAAGGAGGCCCTCTCGTTTTCCCTGTCGCCCGGGCTGCTCGGCCGTTCCCTGCTTCCCGGGCGGGAGGCTCCGGCCTTCACCGAGTTCACCGCGTATGTGGGCCTCCTGGGGTTGCTGGCCCTGATCGCGGGGATCGGCCGGCCGGGCTGGGGACGCTGGGGATTCGTTGCCGGGGTGGGGTTGTTCTTCGCCCTGGGTGCCTACAACCCGCTGGATGTGCTCCTCACCGGGCTGCTCCCGCCCCTTCGCGCCTTCCGGGTCCCGGCCCGCTGGCTGGCCCTCTGGGCCTTCGGGGCCGCCCTGGGGATCGGCGCCGGATTCGATCGGGGATTCGCCGGCCTGCCCCGTCGACGGCTGGTCCTCTGGGCCCTGGCGGTTCTCGCCCTGATGGGCCTCGCCCTTGCGGCCGCGCCCATCCGCCCGCCCGGAATGACCGGCCCTCTGGGGCCCGTGGATCCCTCCCGGATCGCATTCGGGCTGGGCCTTCTCCTCGCCGGGCTCCTTCTATCGAAGCGGCTCCCCCGGGCGTTCTGGCTCGGGCTCTGGGCCGCGGAGCTCGCCGGGGCAGCGTGGGGGCTTCCCCTGAACCGCCTCACCGCCCCCGAGGCATGGTCCGATCCCCGCCTCCCGGCGGTGGTGCTGCGCGATTTCCTGACTCAGGAAGGGCCATGGGCCGGGCGGATCCTGAGCGTGGTGGATCTGCGTTTCGACCCCGGGGATCTGGGAGAATGGCGGAGCATCTTCGAGGGCCGGCTCCCGCCCGAAGCCTTCGAGGAGTTCCTGATCGCCACGAAATACAAAGAAGCCCTGGTCGCCAACCTCCCACTGGCTTATGGCCTGCCGACAGTGGATGGATACGACGGCGGGGTGCTCCCGCTCCGGCGCTATATCGAGCTGATCCGTCGCTTCGTCCCCCCGGACCGTCTGTTGATGGATGGGCGGCTCTGGGAGACGCTGCCCACCCTTCCGGATCCCCGCTGGTTGCAGATCCTGGGGATCCGCTGGATCGTGATGGATCGCCTGCGGGATGAGTGGATCGAGGGCGTGTTCTACGATCGGGGCATTGTGGCGAACGCCTGCTCGCCGGAGCCCATCGAAGCAGGACCGTTCCCCCCGTTTGAGGCCACCGAGCTGCGCATATGGATCTCGTCTCCGTTCCCACCCCGGACGGCCCTGGGGACGGTGGAGCTTCGGACGATCGAAGGGGAGCGCCTCTCGTTTCCGGTGGAAATGGGGGAAGCCGGGCGGCCCGCCGTCGTTCGCTGGGAGGGGCCTCGCCGGATCCGCCATCTGATCCTGCATCCGGATCCCAGGATCTGCGCCCAGGGCGGATGGCAGGTGGCGGGCGGCGCCCTGGTGGACGGACGGACCGGCGCGTTTCAGGCGCTGGTGCTGAGCCCGGGGGGATCCTTCGCCCTGCGCTACGCCGGGGATATCAAGATCTACGAGTTCCGGAAGAGCCTGCCGCGCCTTTACGGCGTGTGCGCCGCGATGTTCGCCCGGAACGAAGCGGAGGCCATGGATCGCCTGACCGACCCCGCCTTCGATCCGGCCCGGATGGTGGTGATCGAAGGGGAAACCGGTCGAGCGGACCCGGGGGCACTGCGCCCATGCGCGGTGGAGGTGCGGTGGATCCGCTTCACACCGGAGATCCACGAAGCGGAAGTCCGTTTCGAGGAAGCGGGATGGCTGGTGCTGCTGGAATCCTGGGATGGGGGATGGCGGGCGTGGGTCGATGGACGGCCAGCTCCCATCCGCCCGGCCAACGGGTTGTTCCAGGCGATCCGGGTCCCGGCAGGCGTTCATCGGATCCGCTGGGAATACCGACCGGGGGCGTGGCCGATGGGGGTCGCGGCGACCGCCGTCAGCCTGCTATTCGGGGTGGGGGCCCGGGCATGGGCGCGGGGCTGGAGGCAGAAACCAGCCCGGAAGTGAGAGATGAGCGTCCACACCCACTCCTCCCATCGGAAGGCATCCGATCCGCGCACCGGTGGGATGGGGGAGAGCGCTCTGCCATCCATCCCCTCTGCCGGAACTCGATCGGATCGTCCGCTGCGCTACAATAGAGGGTGATCACCAACGGGCGATTCAAGAGCGGGCTTCCCAGGAACCGGGGGATTGCGCCGATGCGATCCGCACGAAGATGGCGGGTTGGGTCATGGCTCGGGCTGATCGCCGTCTGGGCGCTGGGCCTGCTCGGATGGGGGTGGCTCCTGAAGGCGCCCGCTCTGATCATCGGGTTCTGGCTGGCGCTGATGGCGCTGTATGGCTTCCTCCTGTTTCAGCTGTTCCTCCCCCTCCTGGCCCCCGCAACCGAACGCGAACGACATGATCTGCGTCGAGCGTTCACGCGCTTTCTGTTTGGAGAACTGCGAGCCCTGGGCGCTGTGGATGCCGGCCAGCCGCGGCATCCCTCCGAACCCCGGGATGGACCCGGGCTCTGGCTCCTGGATGCCCGGAGCGCCCTGGCGATCGAACGCGAGGGGCGGCTGACCCGGATCGCGGGGCCTGGCCTGGTCTGGGTGACCGATAGGGAACAGGTAACCGCCTTCGTGGACCTTCGCCCTCAACGGTTCCCCCGCGGCAACTCCTCCCCCCTTCAGGTGCGCACCCAGGATGGGATCTCGCTGGGGCTGGAGCTTCGAACGGCGGTGGCCTTTCTTCCACAAAACCTCCCCGAGGATCTCTTCGGGCGCTCCCCCTACTTCTGCCCGGAGCGGCCGCTCCGGCGGGCAATCGCTCGAGCGCTCCGGGCGGCCCGTGTGGAGGAAGATCGCACGCTCCCCTGGTTCGAGCTCCCCCATGAGATCGCGCGCAGGGAGCTCTCCATCCGGATCGGGAACCTTCTGTTCGATCAGCTTTTCCTCTTCGCCCAACCGGAAACCGAAGAAAGATCACCGCTGGCCCGGCTCGCGGAGGAGATCCGGGCCGCCCTGAATCGGGACCTGGGGGCGCTGGGGGTCCGGGTGGATCGCCTGCGGGTGGCCCTGAGCGAGGTGCCGGAGGAAGCCCGGCGTCAGCGCGTGGAGGTCTGGCGCAGCCATTGGGCGGCCCGACTGGCCCGGTGGATCGGCCTGGCGGAATCGGAGATGTTGATGGAATACGCGCGGGCCCGCCATGCCTCCCAGATGGAGCTGTTGCAGGCGATCAACGAGGTGCTGACGGATTACCCGGAGGTCCCACCCGATGCCATCCTCCTGCACTTCCTGGAGACCCTGGATGCCACGGTCCGCCAGAGCGGCCTGGCGCTTCCAGAGGAATTAAAGCGGCTGTGGGATTATCTGCGCGGCAGGGAGTCGGGCAGCTCATGAGACACCGTGTCCCATCCGATATCCGGAGGATTCTGAGGCTCGTCGGCCTCCCGCTGGTCCGGGCTCTGATGCTCCTGGCGGTCAGCGCCCTCTGCGGCCTCCTGCCGCCTGCGTTCCTGATGGCCTGGCGCGCCTCCTCGTCGATCCGCGAGCTCGCGGCGGGATGCGCGCTGGGACTGTTGCTGGAAACGGCGTTGTTCGCCCTCTTCACATTTCATGCTGCAGCTTTTGTGGAACGCCTTTATCGAATCCCCATGCGCTCCGCCATCGGGTTCATCCTCCGCGCGCTGTTCCTGCCGGAATGGAAATATCCGGTCGGCGAAGTGCGAAACGGAGATCTGACGCCCGCCACCCGGGATTCGGTCCTGGTTCGGGTGGGCGGACCGGGAGCGCTGGTGGTGCATGAGAGCAATCTGGTTCTGCTGGAACGGGGCGGCGCCTTCGCCCGCCTCATCGGCCCCGGCCTGCAGCACCTCCGTCCCTTCGAACGCCCCGCCCTCGTCCTGGATCTCCGACCACAATCCCGCCGGCGGCAGGTGAACGCCTGGACCCGCGATGGCCTGCCGGTTCGGAGCACGCTGTATTTGAGCTGCCGGCTGCGCTGGCAGCCGAATGAGCCGGAGAACGAGGCCCGCCTGATCCGCATGGCGTATCAGCTGGATACGGGATCCCGGGAGAAAGGCTACGGCATCGATTGGGCGGGGGAGCTGGCCGACGAGGCCCGCGCTATGCTGGCCCGCCGCCTGGGGAGGCTCTGGTTCGACGAGCTGTGGTCCCCCTACATGGCCGCCATGCATGCTCCTCCTCCTGCGCCGCAGCTGCTCGGGGAGCCTTCCGCGGATGCGCCCACCCCCGAACCCTGGGGGATCCCCGAACGCCCGCCGGAAGATGCGCCGATCCCGGCGCGCTGGGAGGAAATCCGCCAGGAGGTTCGGAGAGAACTCGAACAATGGATCCGTGGCCGTCAATGGGAGGTCGAGATCCTCCATTTCGCCTTCGAGCCGCCGGTCCCCTGGCCCGAGGTGGAACCGATGATCCGGGAGGCCTGGCTGGAGCACTGGCGGGTTCCCTGGAGGGGATGGGCTGTGCACCTGCAGTCCCGCGCGATGCGAGAGCAGGTGCGCCAGCGGGAGCTGGCCCGCGCGATGGGGCAGCGCGAGCTCCTCGAGGCCATCGTCGCTGTCGTTCAGCAGGAATGGCCGCTGGGGGATCCCCAGCGGGGGTTACAGCGGTTGCTGCTGCGCCTGGTGGAGCTGATGCAGCACTGGTCGCACCCCGATGCCGAATTGCTGACGCCCACCGATCTGTTCGAGCTGGTGCATCATCTCCGGCGCATGATGCAGCGCCCCTCTTCCGCAGGAGGAAGCGATGCCCACGGATCGCCACCTCCTTTCCCGACTGATCCGGGCCTTGAATGAGGATGACCATCCCGGCCTGAGGCGCCTGAGCGACCTGCTGGACGTGCTGGACGAGGGCTCGCCGGATCGGGCGGAGCTTCGCCGTCTGTGCCGGCTGTTGCTCTCCCTCCCTGCCGATGACACCATCCGGCCGGGGGAGTCCTTCCGATGTCGTCTGGGGGCTCAGATGGTGCAGATGGCGCTGGATCGTGAGGAGCCATGGTTTTCACCGCCCGCCGTCCAGCGGCAGCTTGCCGATGCATGTCGTGCCCTTCGTCTTCACGGGCTGGCGCTCCCCGAGGCCCTAACGGCGTTGCTCGGGGCCCGATGGCTCCGATCCCACGATCCCGCGTGGGCCCTGGAGATGGCCCGACGCGCGGAGCGCATTCTGTATGATCTGATCCGCGTGGCCACGCTCCAGGGGAGGCCTCATCCGGAGCTGCAGGATGCGATCGGGCAGGCCCAGCAGCTCATCCACGAGATCCTGGAAGATTCCCTCCGCGTTTCCTCCGAAGAGACACCGGGGGCGCAGAAGGCACCGGAGCCTGCGCCGGAGCTCACCCCGCCCGCCTCCCTTTCCCGGGAGGAGGGGACCCCCGCTCTCATAGGGCCGCTCCGTCCAGCCAGGCTCTTCCTGGTCTCGTTCACCCTGTTGCCGGATACCCATCCCCGGGCCGGCGATCTCCAGTTTCTGGACCCTCAGACGACCGAGCGCCGGCTGGATGAAGCGGACGTGCTGATCGAAACGCTGGAGGTGGGCGGTCGAATCTATCAGCCTTACGTGGAGAAAGATATGGATCCCATCGTCCGCATCCGCCCGGATCAGATGCTGGTGCTCCGCGTGGAGGGAGACAGCATGCGGGACGCCGGGATTGAATCGGGCGACCTGATCCTGGCGCAACGCGTTCCGGGCATGGAGGCGCGGAATCCCTCGTTCTGGGTTTCGCTGGTGGGGCGACTGGTGCTGGCGGTGCTCATGGAGCGGTATCAGGCGGAGACCCATCAGGCCTTTCTAATCAAGCGATTAATCCGCCGGAACCATCAATGGTGGCTACGCCCCGAAAACCCCGATTTCGAAGAGATCCCGCTGGACCCCGATCTCCACGAGCTGCATCCGGTTCTCGCGATCCTGAAGCCGGTCTTATCGTGATACAGGACCTCTCCTCTGCAGGCCACAAAGGGGCAGCAGGGCTTTCCCATCGGGCATGGGCGGCCCGGAATCCTGGAAAGGGCGGATGGCCCTTCCCTTCTTTCCCCGCTCCTCCCCGCCCTCCGGGCCGTAGAAAAAACGGTTGAATTGACCGAACGCGTATGCTAAGATAACAATGCCGCCTTCCCTCCAACGGAGAGGAGATCCCCCGCGCATGAATGGCAGGAGCCCGGCCGCTGGTCTCCTGCTGGAAGCTTTCAGGGCCTGACCGGCCCCATCGGAGCTACGCCCTTTTTCTCCTTCCCTCGGGGCGGCCTTCCCGGCCCTGGGGAGAGGATCTCTTCCCTTCCCGATCGGAGCCCAGCTGCGCAGGTCCTGAATGGAGAAGATCCGATAGCGGGCCGGGCAATCTATCTGTTTGGAACCGGGGGTGAGATGCCGTTTGATTCGATTCTGATTCCGGTGGAAGAGGCAGAGGCCGCCGCGACGTTGCTTCCGCTGGCCCGGGCGCTGCTTCCCCAGGGGGATGGGGAGATCACGTTGCTGGGCCTGGTCTCCCTCCCCCCCGATGTTTCCCTGAGCCACGGCGCAGCGGCCGCGCGGGCGCTCCGCCAGCGTCTGATGGCCCTGGCAGCGGCCCACCCGGAACTTCCCCTCCGCGTCCGCCCGCGCATCCGCGTCTCCCACACCCCGTGGGAGGAGGTGCTGCATTTCCTGCAATCGAACCGTGTTTCGCTCATGCTCCTGCCCTGGGATGGAGATCCGGAAGGATGGCTGCTGGGCGTCCCCCTCTCCCGGGTGCTCCAGGAAGCTCCCTGCGACCTCTTGCTGGTCCGGGGAGCGATCGATACGCCATGGCCGCGGATCCTGCTGCCGGTGCGGGGCGGCCCCTACACCCAGCTGGCGCTGGAAGTGGCCCTCACCCTGGCCGAGGCGTGGGATGGTCAGGTGACGTTGCTTCACGCGGCCTCGGAGGCCCGGCGGATCGCCGCGGCGTTCCGTCCCCTCGCCCGGCAGTTCCCCCGCATCACCCGCCAGATGGTGGCCCACAGGGAGGTCGTCCAGGCCGTCCTGGAGGCGCTTCCGCACCACGATGGGATCGTCATGGGCGCCTCCACTCGACCAGGAGGGGACGGACCCCAGCCCCTGGGCCCTCTGGCCCGGGCGCTGGCGGGGGCGGCATCGAAGCCGCTGATCCTGGTGAAAGCCGCCCGAGCCTTCCTCCCCGGGCAACCCCGCCCGCGGGGGGCACCCGCCCAGCTCCCGATCTCCGTCCTGGTCGACAAGTGGTTTGCGGAGAACACCTTCGATGCGGAGGAGTTCAGCGACCTCCACGAGCTGGTGGCCCTGAAACGGGCCCGGGGGGTGACCATCAGCCTGGGCCTGCCCACCCTCAACGAGGAAGCGACCATCGGTCCCATCCTCGCGATCGCCCGGGAGACCCTGATGGAGCGCTATCCCCTCCTGGATGAAATCGTGGTGATCGATAGCGCCTCGACCGATCGCACCCGGGAGATCGCCCGGGAGATGGGGTTCCCGGTCTACATCCATTCCGAAGTCCTCCCCGAGGTGGGATCTTATCGCGGGAAGGGGGAGGCGTTGTGGAAGAGCCTGTATGTGCTGAAAGGAGACATCATCGTCTGGACCGACACCGACATCACCAATTACCATCCTCGCTTTATCTATGGGTTGATCGGCCCCCTCCTGCGCTCGCCTCGCATCGGCCTGGTGAAGGGCTTCTACCGGCGGCCCATCCGGGTTGGGGAGAAGCTGCAGGCCGGAGGCGGGGGGCGGGTGACCGAACTGGTGGCCCGGCCGCTCATCAACCTGTTCTTCCCCGAGCTTTCCGGGCTGATCCAGCCCCTCTCCGGAGAATACGCCGGCCGAAGGGAAATCCTGGAGCAGGTGCCGTTCTTCACCGGTTACGGCGTGGAGATCGGCCTGCTCATCGACATCCTGGAGCGCTTCGGCCTCTGGTCCATCGCCCAGGTGGATCTCCAGGAACGGATCCACCGCAATCAGGACCTGGAGGCCCTGTCCAAGATGTCCTTCGCCATCATCCAGGTGGTGATCCGCCGGCTGGAGGATCGGCACAAGATCCAGCTGCTGGAAGAGGTCAACCGCTCGATGAAGCTGATCCGCCACGAGCCAGGCCGATACTATCTGGAAGTGGAGGAGATCGGAGACGCCGAACGGCCCCCGATGATCACCATCCCGGCCTATCAGGCGAAATTCCGAAGGGCAGAACCCGCCATCGCTTCCCCATAAGCTCGCCCGATCTTGACCCCTGGAAAGCGAGCGGGGTGTCTTCCGCTCCATTCCAGGGCTTTCCGAGAAATCAACTGCTCCGGAGGGGATCCACTATGGAAGACAAGTTGCGCTTTGGGACGGTGGGCAGTCCCCTATCGACCCCGCCCCGGCCGGGAGGCACCGTGGGGGGGCTTCAGCGCATCCATGAGCTGGGCCTGGAGGCGCTGGAGCTGGCCTGGGTGCGCAGCGTGCGGGTCTCGGAGGAAACCTGCCGCCAGATCCGGGCGACGGCAGAGGCCCTGGGGATCGCCCTCAGCGTCCATGCCCCCTATTTCATTAACCTCAACGCCAAAGACCGGGCGGGCTATCGGGCGAGCCGGGAGCGCCTGATGGCAGCGGCCCGGGCGGGCTATCAGGCCGGCGCCCGGGACATCGTGTTCCATCCCGGATCCTATCAGGGGGCCCGGCCGGAGCGGGCCTATGAGACGGTGCGCCGGCGCCTGCAGGAGATCGTGGAGGAGCTTCGCGAGGAGGGGGTGGAGGTCATCCTGCGCCCCGAGACGATGGGGAAATCCGCCCTCTTCGGCACTCTGGATGAGGTGATCCAGCTCTCCCGCGATATCCCCGGGGTGCTCCCCTGTATCGATTTCGCCCATCTGCATGCGCGGGCGGGGGATGGCTCATTCAATTCCTATGAGGAATTCATGGACGCGCTGCGCCGGGTGGCGGCCGGATTGGGCCCCCGCGGCCTCCAGGAGCTCCACATCCACGTCTCCGGCATCGCTTACACCCGGAAAGGAGAGCGCCACCACCTGAACCTCCAGGAGGCGGATCTCCGCTACGAGGAGCTGTTGCAGGCGCTGATCGATGTCGGCGCCCGGGGCCGGGTCCTCTGCGAGAGCCCGAACCTGGAGGAGGATGCGCTGCTGCTTCAGGGGACGTATCGGCGGCTTCTCGCCGGGAAGGGGTAAAAGATCAGGGGGGCGGCTTCGCCGCCCCCCTGAATTCCAGCCTTTCCGTAGAACGGGCCCTGGGCAAGCCCCGGGTTATTTGAGCGTCATCAGGAAAGCGATCAGATCCGCCAGATCCTGCACGGACATCTGGTTGCCCAGGGTGGCCGGCATCTTGGAGACGCCCGGGGCAGCGGCGTATTTATCCGGCTCCACGATGTAGGCGTTCGGCTGCTGGATGGACTCGCGGATGTATTCCTCGGGCGTCTTCGCCTGGCCCTTGTAATCCGGCGCCTGGATGCGCTGGGCCGCCGTCGTGGCGATGCCAGCCAACGACGGGCCGACGATCACCTCCCCCGGCTTCAGGCTGTGGCACGCCTTGCAGGAGGCGGCCGCGCCACTGGCCTGTTTGACCTCCTGGTTCCACAGGGCCTCGCCCCGCTTGGGATCCCCCGGCGGCAGCGGCTTCGTGAGGTCTGTCCCCACCGCCTCGAAGGAGGGAGTGGGGGCTGGCGTCGGCCCGGCCGCCTGCCAGTTCAGGATGAACTCCACCAGGTTCTCAATCTGATCCGGCCGCAAGGGCCCCCCGAAATCCTGGGACCAGGTGGGCATCGGTTCGGCGTAGACCTCATCCGCTCGATAGGTGCTGCGGATCGGGCGGCCGGCGGCGATGGTCAATTTGATGAAGTTGCGCAGGGAGTTGGCGTAGTTCTGCGTCTGCTTGAGCTCTTCGTAATGCTGGAACACGCCGGGATTGAGATCCGGCCCTTTCCCCGGGACTCCTTCCCCGTTCGGGCCATGGCAGGTAGCGCAATACTGTTCGTAGAGGAGGGCTCCATTCTCGATGGCTTTGCCTTTATGGATAGCCTCGTAACGGGCCATCCGCTGCTCTTCCGTGAGCCAGACCATACCGATAGTGATCACCGTGGCCAGCATCAGGACGGTTGCGCCGATGATCCGGCGGGTCGCCAGGTCGAACATCGACTCCCTCCAGCAGTTCGGCTGAAGAATGATCCGGCGAAGCGCAAGGGGATGACCGTGGTGTGGCCATCCCCCAGCCTGAATGCGCCCGGGGCGGAGGCTCACCCACCCCCGTGGGTGCTATCCCGGTGGAGATAGATGGCCCGTTTGGCCTCCTGGAAGACCGGGTTGCCCTGCTCGTCCCGGACCGGCTGATGGTGTTCATCCAGCTTGAGCCATCGAAGCGTGATCTCGAAACGCTTCAGGCCGGCCTGGACCTCGCTGATGCGCACGATCGCATAGCCCTGAGGCAGGTGTGGATCGGTCTCAACGCGGCGCTTCAGATCCTCCAGCACCCGGGCCAGCCGGGGGGCATCCGCAGGCGGTTGCAGGCTCCGCGTGTCATACGTGCCTGGGACAAGCTGTTCATAAGGGATGGTCCGCACCTTCCCCTCGCCGAACAGGGGGTCGGGGTTAAGGGGCATGAACTCCTGCAGGACCTCCACATCCGCCGAGGAGGTGACTGCGAAGGCCGGCGTCCCCATATAGGTCAGCAGGGTCCAGGCCGACACCCCGACCAGCCCCGCCACCAGGGCCTTGCGCCGATGGGAATAGCGCCGGCTGATGTTGAAGTCCAGGTAGGGCATGATCAGCAGGAAGAACAGGATCAGCCCGGGCAGGATCACCCCCATGATCATTTTGCTGTTGTAAATGGTGGAAGGTGGGCGGGGCAGGCCCAGGCGATCCAGCGCCAGCAGGAAGGGGTCCTTCAACAATCCCTGAAGCCAGAGGAAATACCAGGGCGCCGTGGTGTGCAGCGGCGTGTTCAGCGGATCGGCGTGCTGCTCCAGGGGCGCGTCGTAGAAGAAGGCCGCCCCGATCACCAGGAAGGCGATCAGGCCGATCCCCCACAGCGCCTCCTGGATGGCGATATCCGGGATGTAGGGCACCCGCTTCTCCGGCGGCACCTTGCGGGCTGTGTCATCGCCCACCGCCTCCACCTCCGGGGGCAGCGAGAGGCCGTGGCGCACCACCTTGTAGTAGTGCACGAAGAAGATGAAGAAGAGCAGCAGGGGCAGGAAGATCACGTGGAGCAGGTAGAAGCGCAACAGCCCGGCGGCCCCGATATCCGGCGCCCCGCGCAGGATCAGGTTGACGATCCGCCCCAGCGCCGGCGGCGGCGTGGCCTCGGCCATGCTCGTCCCGATGGTCACCGCCCAGTAGGACAGCTGGTCCCACGGCAGCAGGTATCCGCTGAACGAGAGGAAAAGGGTGAAGACCAGCAGGATCACCCCCGTGGCCCACGTGAACTGACGGGGACGCTTGTAGGAGGCGGTGAAAAACGTGCGCAGCATGTGCAGCATCACCGCCACCACCATCGCCTCCGCCCCCAGCCGGTGGACGTCCCGCATCAGCTGGCCGAAGGGGACATTATTGAGAATGCGGAGCATGTTCTCGTAGGCCACCAGGGGCGAGGGCGTGTAGAAGATCATCAGGAAAATGCCGGTGATGGTCTCGATCAAGAACAGGTAAAAACTCAGCAGCCCCAGCCGGAAGGTGGGATAGAGCCGGGTCACCGCCTCGTGGTAGAAGGAGGGCTTGATGTGGAGGATGAAGCCCTCCGTGTGGGGCTTCACCCGCGGGTTGGGTCGAGGCGGGGGCTCGCCCCGGATGATGTTACGCACCTCGGTGAGCGGGATGCCCGCGGTCACCCGGGTGACCAGCTCGTCCAGGTGCATGAAGATCACCCGGCGCCATCCGTATTGTTGAACCTCTTTCTGCAAGGTGGGGATCGGTTCAGGCCACCGCAACGCCATCGGGTTTCCTCCTCATCGCTCCTGAAAGTCATCCCAGGATCAGGAAGCCCATGAAAGGGCCCATTGGGACAGGAGACGGCGCTAAACCCGCTTCTTCTCCGCCGGCTTCCCCAGGATCTTCTTCCCGGTGTCCACCTCGATGATCAGGTTCGGATCCGGAACCGGCAGCGGATCGCCCTGCGGATCCGTCTGGGCCACGATGCGCCCGCTGGCGTCCTTCAGGTAGATCACAAAGCGATCCAGATCGCGGGGGGCCGGCCCCTCAATGTAGGTCCCGTCCAGCTGGAACTTGGAGCCGTGGCACGGGCACTCAAAGCGGAAATTGCTGGGGACCCATTTGTAGAGGCAACCCAGGTGAGTGCAGACCTTGTAGATGGCCAGGATCCCTTTCTCCGTATTGACCAGCCAGATCTTGGCCTCCGGGAACTCCTTCGGCCCCTCGCCGACCTTCGGCAGCACCTCCCCGGCTCGGCCGAAGGGGAAGATCCCGCCGAACTCCCCCACTTTGAAGCGGGGCAGAGCGAAGAGGACGCTCAGCCCACCCAGCTCCGCCATAAAGAGGGCCATAGAGGCCGCCCAGACATAAGTTAAAAACTCCCGCCGGGTGATGCCCGGCGTCGCCGCCGTCGGAATCGCCTGCGCCTCCGCCATCTCTCCCTCCTCGTGCCTGCCAACAGGCTCAGGATTCACACCGCTGGGCCCCGATCAGGAAGGCCCGATGGTCTGCTCCCCTGAGGCCGGGCTGGCCCCAAAAGAGGAGAGCAAATCCACAACCAGGACGGCCAGGCCGCCTCCTATCCGGCCATCCGCTATCGAAGAGGATCGAAGGGGAACATGTCCTTCGAAGGGCGGGAGCCCCCCTCAGGCCGCCTCCAGCAGCCCTCCGCATCCCTTCAACACGGTCACTATAACATAAAGCCGGAAAAGCCGTCAATCGCCCGGACCTGAAAATCGGAAGTTATTCTCCAATTAGGACCCGGGTCCATGGGCTTGAATCGGAGAAGACAGGAGGGCTCCCTGTCCATCTGATCCGTGACCGGGAGCGCAAGTCTCAGACCTCAAACGCTCCGGATCCATGCCGCCAGAGATTTCAGCAGCATGGTTCCATAACTTCCGGGCGGCAACTCAAAAACCAGGACGCCCTCCCGCCGGTCCGGCTGAAGATCCCGAAGGTCCAGGGCCAGCGGCCGACACCACACCGGCCGTCGGGTCGGTGGAGGGGCGTCCTCCAGCAACGCTCCCTTCCGGAAATGGGAAAGGGATAGCCCCTCCTCCGCCAGCGCCGCGGCCATCGCCTCGGACCATGGGGATTCATAGCGAGCCCGCCGGTGGGGCAGTCCCACGATCGCCTCCATCTCCTGGGGTGGTTCCCGGGGCACGGGGAACCGTTCTCCCCGGATCTCGATCTCAAGATGGGGAAGCGATACCCATACCCATCGGAGCGCCCTGTTCCAGATCCAGGCCCGACAGGCATCCACCCATAAGGCCCGCAGGCGCGCGGGGATGCGCCGCACCGCCCCCCGCCAGTCCGTCGGATGATCGCTCAGAAAGGTGAGCACACTTCGGTAATTCGATGGGCGAGGCGCCCGCCTCTGCATCGCAGCCCAGTTCCCCCACCAGGCCCGCGCTTCGGCTTTGAAGGCCCGCACCTCCGGCGAATCGCCTATCATAGGGACGGTCAGATAGATCCGGAGGACCTCCTCCGCCTGGCCCAGGAGAAGCGGCCGGCCGATGAATCCCGCCTCGGGGCTCCATGATCCGAAGCGCTGATCATCGAAATAATTGGGGAAACCCTGGAGCGCCAGGGCGGCCACCGCCGCCGGCAGCCGCTCGATCTCGAGCTCATCCAGCTCCCGAAGTCGAACCACAAACCGGTTCCCCCTCAGATCCCGGGGGCGCAATGGGCGATCCGCCTCACCGATGCGAACGGCCTCGAAGCCACGGCCCTGAATCCGATCCGGCCCCCGGCCCCGGACAGCGGCGATCTGAACGGCGATGGCCTCCCGATCCTTGAGGGCGGGGAAAATCACCGCACGCTGGGGGATTCCCAGCCGCGCGGCCAGCTCGGCCTGGACCTCCAGGGTAGTTCGCTCCCGCTTGTGAACCCGATACAGGACGTATGGGCCTCCGGGCCGGAGCGGGAGCTCCACGATTTCCTCAACCTGAAAATCCTCCGGGCGAACTTTCCAGCGCACGCTTGCGCTTGATCCGGTTGCGAATTCCGGGACACACGCCGCCGGGATCCCTGGAAGAATGGATGCTCCTCCTCCAGGCGCGGGGGATGGGGGCCGCCTTCGACAGCCCAGCCTCACTTTCCGACCGAGGTCACCTCGGCCGGCCCGATGCGCTTGCCTTTGAGGACCGCGCGCACGGCGTCGGCGAAGCGGTTCAGCGTCTCGTCAACCACTTCCGGGGTATGAGCCGCACACGTGAACCACGGCTCCCGGGGATCCACCTCGAACATCACCCCGCGCTCATAGCATGCCAGGCCGATTTCGGCATACAGCTCAATATCGCTGCGCATGGTATCCCGGTGATCCCGCGGGGTCCCCTCGAAATTCAACAGGAAGCTGAACATGTTCGGATGGCCGGAGACCGCGTGCGGAACGCCCGCTTCGGTCAGGATCTCGCTGATCCCTTTCATCAGCCGTTCGCCGGCCCGGGCAGCCCGCTCCAGCGCATCGGTCGTCTCCAGGACCTCCAGGGTGGCATCCGCTGCGGCGGTGCCCACCACGTTCCCATTATATGTGCCGGCATGGGCGACCGCGCCCGGCTCGATGGTCATCATGATCTCCCGCCGGCCGCCGATCGCGGAGATGGGGAAGCCGTTCCCCATCGCCTTGGCGTAAGTGACCAGATCCGCCCGCACGCCGAAGAACTCCTGTGCCCCGCCCCGGGCGATGCGGAAACCGGTCTTGACCTCGTCGAAGATCAGGACGATGCCGTATTCATCGCAGAGGCGCCGCAGGAAGGGGAGGAACTCGGGGTGAGGCATGATCGCCGCGCTGTTGCCCAGCATGGGCTCCACGATAATCGCGGCGATATCCCCCCATTTCGCCTTCACCGTTCGTTCCACGGCCTCAAAGTCGTTGAAGGGCAGCGTGATGACCAGGTCGGCGATCACCCGCGGGATGCCGGAGCTGGCGGTGACGGGGATGGGATGACGGCGGCTGCCCATCGCCTGCCGGAGGGCCATGGCGGTGGAGAAGAGCAGATAATCGTGGTGGCCGTGATACTGGCCCTCGAACTTGATGACCTTTTCCCGACCCGTGTAAGCCCGAGCGATCCGCAGGGCGTGCATGGTGGCTTCGGTTCCCGAATTGGAGAAGCGCACCATATCCACGCCGGTCATGCGGATGATCCGCTCCGCAGCGCGGATCTCCCACTCGGTGGTGGCGGCGAAGATCACGCCGTCGCGGATGGCCTCGCTGACTCGCTCCACCACAGCGGGGTGGCCATGGCCCAGGATCACCGGACCATAGCCCAGGCGGTAATCGATATAGCGGTTGCCGTCCAGGTCGTAGATGTAAGGGCCCTCGCCGCGATGGACGACGATCGTCTGATCATCGCCCCAGTAGCGGAAGTTCGAGGTGACCCCCCAGGGCATCACCTCCTTGGCACGACGGAAACGCTCCCGGGTTTTCGGCCAGTGACGCATGATAACCTCCTGTTTTTGGAATAGGACTTATGCGGTTGGGCTGTCAGTCCGAGAAGGGGAAGGATCCTCATCTTTTTTCAGGTCTAGCAGGGAAACTCGCTGCGCGCCCCCTGCCTTCACCCCATTTCCTCAACGATCTCAATGCCCCTCCGGGCCAGCTCCTCGAAGAACCGTTCCGGCGGGATCGCCCGCTCCGGCGGGACCACCCCCCGGGCGGTGATCTCGCCGCGGGCGATCATCTGCGCCGCAACGCTCAGGGGGACGCCGATGTTCCGGTAATAGGCGGCCTCCCCACCCCACACGTCCTGGGGAGGGTGACGGTTGCGCAACGTCACCGTGCGCGGACGCCCGTCCTTCCGGCCATAGACCTCCACCACAAGCCCATAGGCCCAGATCGGGTTCTCCCGGGAAGCGGGGAGCGCTGATAAAAGGCGGGCGACCAGGTCGATGGCCGGATAGGTTTTCCCATCTACCGGAACCGGGACGGAGGAGAGCGCCCCCATCTCGTAGAGGGCACGCATCGCCCGCATCACATGGGGTGGGAAACATCCCCGGACCGCCGCCCGACGGAGGCCCGGAAACGAGCGCGGCAGGGTTCGAGCCTCATCGTGGGGCACATAATACACGGTTTGTTCCCCGATCTGTTCATGGAAGCGAACCCGCTTCTCCCCGGAGAACGGCGGGGCCGGCCGCCATGCCCCATCTTCCCAGTAAACCGTTTCTCGTTCCGGCTCCTCCGGGTTGAACTCCCACAGGGTGGTGCGCAACAGGCCTGGGGAGGGCGCCAGGCACCGGAAGGCGGCGAAGGCGATCTCAATCCCCTCCACCTGATCCATATGACGTGCCCCGTGGGCGGCCATCACGTTCGTGGTCCCCGGCGTCGCGCCCACCCCGGGGATGAACACCATCCCCCTGGATCGGGCCTCCTCGTCCAGATCGAACTGCGCCTCATCGAAAGCCAGATCCACCCCGCTCACCCCCGCCTCCACGCACGCTCGCGTCACCAGGACGTCGTAAGCGAAGGGAAGGCCGTTCATGACCACATCGAAACCGCGGATCTGCCGAACGAGTGCCTCCTCATCCCGAACATCGAGGGGGATCACCCGGAGGCGCGGGTCCCCGATCTCGCGGGCGAGGCGCTCCGCCTTTTCCGGGTCGATATCGGCGATCACAATCTCGCGGAAGAAGCTGCCGTATCGACACAGATCCCGGGTGGCCTCCTGGGCCACCGCACCGGCTCCACCAAGGGCCAGTATCCGCATGGGGCTCTTCCTCCTGAAAAGAAATGGACGTTCGCGCAGCCGGGCAGGCTTGAGAAGGGGCCCCTCTGGATGGATCCCGGGTGCAGAACAGCGATGCGGCTCCACCCTATGCGTCCAGGGAACCATCGACGCAGGAGGCTCGGTAACAGAGGAGAGCGGGGGGTCAGCAATCGGCAGTCGCCCAGATGGTCCAGAAGTGGCAACGGCGCATCCACGGCGTGATCCGGAAGAGACCTCGCCGGACTGCCGGGAAAGACGCTTTCCGGGTAGCTCTGGAACAATGCATGGCGATCCTGGCCCCAATGAGAGGTCAATTGACCTTTATTGTAGCAGAATCCTCTGGGGGAGCGGGAGGGGAGCGAAAACATCCTCGAGGGCCAGGTAGGGCAGGCCATCCGTCCCCAGGCCCCAGAGGAGATCCACGGCCGGCCGGGTTTATGAGGCCGGTTCTCCTTCCGCGGCTCCGTCCAGCGGCGGCAGGTCGGCCAGGGAGCGCAACCCGAAATGCTGCAGGAAGAGCATGGTGGTTCCATACCGGATAGGGCGACCGGGCCCTTCCGCCCGGCCCACCTCCTCAATCAGGCCCCTCGCCAGCAGGGTCCGCAACACCCCATCGCAGTTCACACCCCGGATCGCTTCGATCTCCGCCCGGGTGATGGGTTGCCGGTAGGCGATGATGGCCAGCGTCTCCAAAGCGGCCGTGGAGAGACGGGGTCCCCCGCTGAGACCCAGGAAACGCCGCACGTCCTCCGCCGCCTCCGGGGCCGCCACCAGCTGCACCCGATCCCGATGGCGCTGGAGCCGGAGCCCCCGCTCCCTCAGGCGCTCCTGGAGGACGTTCAACGCCTCCTCGATGGCCTGCGGGGAGACCTCCAGGGCGTGGGCGAGCTGGGCGATGGTGGGCGGCTCCTCCGCCACAAAGAGCAACGCCTCCACCCGCGCGTCCAGCGGGAGATGGCCATTGGGAAGGATCGACGGCTGGAACAGTGCCTCAACTTCGGACATGGATTCGCCCTTGCCGGATGAGCCATATGGGGTTCAGGGAATGCCCCGCGATCACACTTCTCAACCAGTATAGCGTATCCTGGGATGGGCGACATGCCGCTTCCGGAAAACCGAAGCCGTGAGCTCTTTTCATGAGGCTTACGAAGCCCGCCTCCAGGAGTGATGCAGCGGACCTCTGAATGGGGGCTTTCAGGGCTGCGGGGGAGCGCATAAGAAGGAAGTGAGAAAGAAGGGGATAGCGGACATCCCGCCTCCTGGAGGCATAAGCCCTGTGCCCGAAAACAGAGGGAGCCTCCTTACGGAGGCTCCCTCTGCCCCATGCGGGTGAGCGGACACCGTGGGTTATTCGGACAGGCGGACGACCTGCTCGGCCTGGAGACCCTTGGGCGTTTCCCGGATGGTGAACTCCACCCGCTCGCCCTCCTCGAGGTTGCGGAACCCCTGACCGACGATGGCGGTGTAGTGGACGAAAACGTCACGGTCCCCTTCGTCCGGCCGGATGAAGCCATACCCCTTCGTCCGGTTGAACCAGCGGACGGTGCCCTTAACACGCTGACCAGCCATTGCTGCAACTCCTTACAGAGGATTTTGAAGCCCGCGAGGGGCGGACTTCCGTTTCCAGGGATGGAACGATCCCACCGGACGAAGGGGATGGTGCCTGAAACAAAAAAGCCGTCGGGCGAGTCCTGCGTTGACCCGACGGCCAAACTTTCAGAACATCCCCCTCACGCTCCGGTTACTCGTTCCGGGAACTATCATAATCGAAATGTCGATTTTGTCAAGTGGGGGTCCGGGCCATGGGCCGAATGGAATGGGCGCTCCTCCTCCAGAATCGCTGGGGCGAATCCTACCCCATGGCCGCCCGACACCCGGCCAGAACCTCCAGAAGCTCCGCGTGGATCAAGCCGTTGGTGGCCACGATGTCCGTCCCCAGCGGCGGCAACGGATCCCCCAGGGGCGTGGTGACCCGCCCGCCCGCCTCTTCCACCAGCAGAGCCCCCGCCGCCAGATCCCATGGGCTTAGCTGGAACTCCCAGTATCCGTCCAGGCGCCCCGCCGCGACTGACGCCAGATCCAGCGCGGCGGACCCCACGCGCAGGACCCCGTGGCAACGTTTCAGCAACGCGATGAACTCGCGGGTGTTATCCATGGGGGATTCCCGACGATCATACGGAAACCCGGTCACCAGCAACGCCGCCTCCAGCCGCGGCGTTCGGGTCACCCGGATCGGCCGTCCGTTCAGAAAGGCCCCTTCGCCGCGCCGCGCCGTGAAGAGCTCGTCGCGCATCACGTCGTAGACCACCGCCAGCTCCCGCTGTCCTTCATGGAGCAGGGCGATGGAGACCGCGAAGACAGGGAACCCATGGGCGAAATTCGTGGTGCCATCCAGGGGATCCACCACCCAGAGCCACGGCGAGTCGCGATCGGTCTCCCCGCTCTCCTCCGCCAGCACCCGATGATCGGGAAAGGCGCCCTGGATTCGAGCGAGCACGGCCCGTTCGGAGGCCAGGTCGGCCTCGGTGACCAGATCGATCTCGCCCTTATACCGGATCTCCAGACCGCGCTGGAAATGCCAGCGAAGGATCCGGCCGGCCTCCAGGGCGGCCTCCACAGCGACCCGATACGCCTGATTCCGTATTGAGGCGAAAGCCCTCATGGGCAGTTCCTCCTCCGAGGGGGTCGCGGATTCCCACACCTCCCAGCGCTCCATGCGGATCCTGCGAACTTGCCCGAACCCAACCAGGGGCCTCATCGGATTATAATTCGGGTTAGAAGTTGCGCTGTGGGCCTCCTCAGGGGGCTTCTGGGGCTCGGGCCGGCTCGGACCCAAAGGGTGTTTTCCCCTCGCCGTGATCCTCTGGACCGCGAGGGGAAGGGACCCAGCGGGCGTAAGCCCTGCGGGGATCGCCATCCATCCGGGTTCCGAACGAACCGGCGATCTCCTTATCCGGGGGGCCTTCTGAAGGTGACACCTGGATCGGATCTCCCCTGGAAGAATGTGGCATGAACGGACGGTTCGACGTTCGCGCGATTCCGACTCAAAGATGGGCGGTGCTGGTCCTGGGCCTGGCGACGGCCTGGGGGCTGGGCTGGGGGATCGCCATGGCCGGCCCGGTCCTGGCCTTCGCGGGGTTGCTGGGAGCGATCCTCATCGCGCTGGTCCTGAGCTCCATCGATGTCGCCTTCTTCCTGATGCTGGCCGTGATCTTCCTGCTTCCCTTCGGGACGCTCCCGGTCCGGCTGGGCTTCACCCCCACTCTGCTGGATCTGGCTGTCCTGGGATGGCTGCTGAGCGGGCTGGCATGGTGGGCCGCCGGACGGATCGGGGCACCGCAGGGGACGACGCTGGGTTTCCCCGTGCTGGCCTTCCTGGGCACCACCCTGGCCACCTTCATCGCCGGATTGGCCCACGCTCCCCTCACGCAGACCGTGGCCCGACGGTTCGCCGAATTCCTGCTGGCCATTGCCTCGTTTTTCTGGGTGGTCACCCTCGTCCGGGACGAGATCCGGCTCGCCCGTCTGATCCGATGGATCATCGGCCTCGGGTTCCTGACCGCCCTGATCGCCGTCGTTCTTTATGTCCTGCCGGACGCCCGGGCTGAGGAATGGCTGCTCCGTCTTCAGCCGCTGGGATATTACCAGGAAGGCGGGCCGGTGCTCCGTTATATCCTGGACGATCCGGAGCAGCCGGAACGGGCCATCGGCACGGCGGTGGACCCCAACCTCCTGGGAGCCACGCTGGGGACCCTGATTGCCCTCACCCTCCCCCAGATCTTCGCCCCCCGGCCGGTATGGCCCCGGGGGCTAACGGTCCTGTTCCTGGGGACGATGGGGCTGGCGCTGCTGTTGACCTTCTCCCGCGGAGCCTTCATTGGGACCGCCGCAGCGGTTCTCCTTCTCAGCCTGTTCCGCTATCGGCGGTTGCTTCCCCTGATCGCAGCCAGCCTGATCCTGATCTTCCTGCTGCCATCCACGCAGGACTACGCTCAGCATCTCCTGGCCGGGCTTCGGGGAGAAGACCTGGCAACCCGCATGCGCTTCGGAGAGTACCGGGATGCCATCACGCTCATCTCCCGCTATCCACTCTTCGGGGTCGGGTTCGCCGGCGTGCCGGATGTGGATCTTTACATCAAAGTGGCCAGCATCTATCTGCTGCTCGCCGTCCAGATGGGGCTCGTCGGGCTGGGGATCTTTCTCCTGATGATGGGGGTCTTTTTTGCCACCGCCTGGAACGCACGGCACGCGGTGCGGAACCTTCCCGACCTGGAGCCCATCTGGCTGGGCCTTCACGGAGCCGTGCTGTCCGCCCTGGTCAGCGGGGTCTTCGATCACCATTTCGTGAATTTCGATTTCCACCATATGGTGCAGTGGTTCTGGTTGCTGATCGGCCTGGGGATGGCCGCTACCCGGATCGCCCATCCGAGCTCCCCTGGGGGCGTTAACCGCCAGGGCTTCTGATGATCGGCCGAAAGATGGCTTCCGCCCACGCCGGAAGAGGACAAAACGGATGAGCTTCGCGCAGACGCTGGCCCGATTGCTGATCGAGGGACCCGCCTCGCTGTTCTACCATCTTTTCCTGGGCCTGGCCCTGGAGGGTCTGGGATGGATGGCCCTGGAGACCGCCCGGCGCGCCCCCGGGAACCGCATGGCCCGTCGCCTGACCCTGGCGGCCGGCCTGGGGCTGCTCGGGCGGATCACCCTTTTCGGGGCGGCCTTCGCGGAAAGCCAGTGGCTCCCCGTCGGAACCCTGCTCCCGCCCCTGGAACGGGCCGTGGATCTGGCTACATGGGCCTGGATCGGATGGGCCATGATCGAGGGAGCGCCCGGGTTCTGGCTCCCCGCCCTGCACACCGCAGTCGTCTTCGGCGTCTACGGGATGATCGCCCCCGGCTGGATGAGCCTTTCCATGCAGGATCCCACCCTCTTCTACACCGCCACCCCATCGGATCGGGCCTGGATGCTGTGGACCCTGGGGCTCGCCCTGGGGATCGGCGGATGGCTCCTCTCCCGTTCCTCCCCGGCATTCCAGAGCCCCGGCGCCCTGGGGTTCTTCGCCCTGGCCCTGGGGGCCCTCCTGCAACTCAATATGCCCATCGCCGGAACCCATCTGGCCCCATGGGTCCGCCTGGGCGCTCTGACCGCCCTCCCCCTCTGGCTGACGGGCACGTATCGCCTGGCCCTTCAGACGGCTCAACGGATTCCCGCAGGGGGCGAGGCGGGGGAAACGTGGCGCGCCTGGAGCCAGGGGTTGCTCCATGCCCTTCAGGCGCAGGGGGATCCGGCCCCCTTCCATGAGGCGTTGAGGGCTGCCCGGACGCTCCTGGGCGCCCGGTGGACGGCGATCGGGCTCTTACAGAACGATCAGCTCCTGATCATCGCGCGGGAGGGGGAAGGCCTGCCCCGGGCGGGAGCGGATCTCACCCTCCCCCTGCCGGAACATCCCCGGATCGGCGAGGCGATCCTCCGGCGACACGCCGTTTTCCTGACCCCCGAGGATCAACCGGGGGAAGCCGGCCAGCGGCTCTGGCAGGCCTTCGGGATGGGGGCCATCGGCTTCCTTCAAATCGAGCCTCTGGTCGCCCAGAACCAGGTTCTCGGCGCCTGGCTGATCGGTTATCCGCCGGAGGGCGTGCCCGCGCTCCCCCGGGATCCCGGGATGGGTCAGCAGATGGCGGAGCTCCTGGCTCAAACCCTGAGCCTGCTGCAGGAGCGCGAGCGGCAAGCGACCCTGGAAGCCGCGCTGAGGTCTTTACAACAGGCGCATGAAGAGCGAGTGCAACGCCTGGAGACCCAGCACGCGGAGGAGCGACAGATGCTGCAGCGGGAGATCAACCGCTGGGCGACCCGGGCTGCGGAGGCGGAGGAGGAGCGGGAACGATGGCGGCGGCGGGCGGAGGAGCTGGCCCGCCTGATCGAGGCCCGGGCTTCGCTCCCGGTGGGGGCCTCTGTCGCAGGCCCCGGAGCGAACGCCTCTTCGTCCCCTGCGCCGGAGGCGGCCCCCGAAGGCCAGCGGGAGGAATTGATCCTGGCGCTCCTCCAGGAGCTCCGAACCCCTCTAACGGCCATCCTGGGTTACACGGATCTCCTGTTAGGGGAAGCGGTGGGCATCCTGGGCGCCACCCAGCGCCAGTTCCTGCTCCGGATCAAGGCCAATATCGAACGGATGGCCGGATTAATCCGGGAAACCCTCCAGATCGCCGCCCTGGAGGCAGGGACCTTTCAGCTGGAGCCCGGGCCGCTCCATCTGACCGAGGTCCGGGATTCGGTGCTCCAGCAACTCCAGCCGGTGCTACAGGAACGGGGCCTGCGCCTGGCTTTAGAATGGCCGGAGGACCTGCCGCCGGTGCGGATGGACCGGGACGCCGCCCAGCAGATCCTCTATCATCTGCTGAATAACGCCGCCCTGTGCAGCCAGCCCGGCACGGCCATTGGCCTGCAGGCCCATCTGAACCCCGAGGTCCCCGGGATGATCTTCCTCCGCGTGCGGGATACGGGGGGTGGGATCCCGATGGAAGAGGCCCCCCGGGTGTTCGTCCCCCGCTATCGGGCTGCCACCCCCCTGATCCCGGGGGTCGGGGACAGCATCGGTCTCTCCATCGCACGGGCCCTGGTCGAGGCCAGTGGAGGCCGGATCTGGGTGGAGAGCGAGCCGGGTATCGGGAGCACGTTCACGGTGGTTTTGCCTCTCTTTTCCCATTGATGGGGCTTGCGCAGCTGGGCCTGGATCCGGGAGACAAAGCGCCCTTCCGGGTCACGAGAAGGTAAGGAAGGGGGATGGCGGCGCGCAGCCGCCTTCGGCGGTCCGCACCCGAAGGCTCCCGCACGGATGGAACCGGAAGAGGTGGAAGGCCGATGAGATCGGAACCCGTTTCCTCCTGGAAGACGATCCTGGAGCGGGCCCTGGGGCTCCTGCTGCTGGGGTGGATCCTGATCGGCGCCCTCTGGACGGCCGCCGCGGAGATCCGACCTCGTCCTCCCGGATGGGCGCGGAGCCCCCGCCCTCCGGCCCCGCAGGCCATCCGGGAGCCCGCCGAGGCGTCTCCCACGATGACGGCTACGACGAGCCCAACATCCCTCCCCTCTCCCACGCCGCCGTGGGCAGCCTTTCCGACGCCGAGCCCGTCGGGTCCGGCCACGACGCCGTGGCCCAGCCCGACCCGCACCCCCTGCCGGCCACCCTCGGATTGGATCCCCTATCGGGTGCAGCCCGGGGATACCGCCTTCCGGCTGGCGACCCTGGCGGGGATCTCCCTGCCCCGGTTTCTGGAGGCCAACTGCCTGCGCGGGCCCGCGCTGTTCATCGGCCAGCGGGTGTATTTGCCGGTGCGCCTGCCTACCCCAACCCCGAACCTCACCCCATGTGGCCCGCCGCCGGAGTGGGTGCTTTACACCGTGCAGCCGGGGGAGACACTTTACCGGCTGGCCGTTCGCTTCCAGGTCCCCCTCTACCTGTTGATGCAGGCCAATTGCTTAACCCAGCCGGCCCTGACCGCCGGTCAACGGCTCTATGTGCCGCCGCTGGGGACGCCGACGGCCACGCCGTCTCCACCCCCTCCCCCACCTCCGCCCCCTCCGCCGCCTTCTCCCCCTCCTTCTCCCACGGCGACGCCGACCCCCACACCGGCGCCTCCCGCCACGCCGACGGAGACGCCGTCCCCATCGCCGTCGCCCACAGCCACGGAGACGCCCACCGGGACCCCGAGCCCGACCAGCACGTCCACACCCTGAGAGGGGCTCCCCCTCCGGGAGTCTCCCCGGGAGGTCGAGGGCAGGATCGGATCTTCATCCACCAGAGGGCTGCGGGCTCATTCGCGGAAAAAACCCGGAGGCACCCGCTGGAGCAGGTGCCTCCAGATCCCTGGGGTTCTGCGGAGCGGGGGTCTGGGTCACTTCCGGGCGGTCTTCTTCGCGGTCGTCTTCTTGGCTGGCTTCTTGGCCGCCGCCTTCTTGGCCGGCTTCTTCGCCGCCGCCTTCTTGGCGGGCTTCTTGGCCGCCGCCTTCTTGACCGGCTTCTTCGCCGCCGCCTTGCGAGCCGGTTTGGCCGGGGCTGGCGCCGGCGGCGGAGCCGCTTCCTCCACGGGCGCCTCAGGAGCCGGCGCGACCG
>BEHY01000023.1 GCA_002898735.1 Candidatus Thermoflexus japonica | reverse complement strand
GCTCGCCCGTTCGATCGGGATCCGTCTGAAGCATCGCGTTCAGGATCAGGGCTGAGCCGATGGGAAGACCCCCGATCTCCCATCGCCCGACATCCCCTTCGAACCAGCACGGCCCGGGCGTGCAGGCGATCGGGTTAATCCCGGAGGGAAGGGTTGTGATCACCACCAGCGAGGGGATCGACGAGGGCCCGGTGTTTGTGATGACCATCGTGAGGGTGAACGGCGCGCCGGCGATCGGAAGCGCTGGCTCTGCCCGGGCTGCAGCCTGGATGCGGGCAAACGGCGTGGGCGTGGGGCTCGGCGTTCCGGTCGGGGTCGGGCTGGGCGTACGGGTGGGCGTTGGCGTGGGGGTGGCGGTCGCCGTCGGGGTCGGACTGGGTGAAGGCGTGGGCGTGGAGGTGGGCGTGGGGCTCGGCGTCCCGGTCGGGGTCGGGCTGGGCGTGCGGGTGGGCGTTCGCGTGGGGGTGGCGGTCGCCGTCGGGGTCGGACTGGGCGAAGGCGTGGGCGTTTGACCCCCCGAAGGGAGGAAGGAGATCACCACCGCATGGGAACCAGGGGCCAGAAGCAGGAAAACCCCCGGGATCCCCCGCAGGGTCTGGGATAAAAGAGGGACAAGCTGACCGTCCACCCGGGCCTCGCGGATCTCCCATTCCCTGAAGCGCAACGGCAGCCAGAGCGTGTGAGAGAAGGAGAGCGTGGGTGTGCTGACGAAGGTGAACGAGAGGCGCCCGGCGGCCTCATCCCATTGCATATCCTGAATCCGCGTGCCGTTCCGATTGAGCACATAATCCAGCCATCGATCCGCGGTCCAGATCGGCATGCCGCGGGATTGCGCTGCTGCCATGATCGCTTCCGCCCATGGCCGGATCTCCCCCCAGTTGTAGTAATCCACGTGGAAATTGGCCACGAAGGCCGAATAGTAAGCGCTGAGGCCGGCGTCCATCATGGCGATGACCTGATCCGCATCCCGACGCCAGTCCGGGTAGAAGGGTTGAGCCATGTATTGCTCGTCCACGATGTTGGTCAGCTGTTGATAGACCGGCAGGATCTCTCCATTGAGATCCACAAACCGCATAGGAAGCCCGCTTCCGGTCAGATACCCATGGGCCTGGGTTCCATCCGGGCGCGCGGTCACCTGGCCGCGCATGTAATAATCCAGGTTCAGGGGGAAACCGAGCTCCGCGTGGACGCGCGCGTTGCCCACCCAGCCGGGTCCCATCCGGATCTGGTGGGTGCGGATGGACGGGGAAAGCGGGGTGCCGTAGCACCGCAGGAAGCGATCGCGGGTGCGCATGGTGCTGGTCCGGAAATCCCCGAAGTCATATCCCCCGTCCACACCAACATAAGGATGGACCCCAACGGTGTGACCTGCCGCTCGCCATGCGTTCACCGAATCCGGCGTGGGCGCGTCCGGACATGAATCGAAGTTCAGGGTCAAGAAGAGCGTCACGCGGGCGTTGAAGGACTCGATGCTGGCGATCTCTCCCTCGTAATAGCTCTGGGGGTTCCCATGGGCATCGGCAGTGAGGATCAGGAGGCTTCGGGCACCATCCGGGAAATACCAGAGCTGGGGCACAGGGGCGGCCGCGGCCAGGCCCTCGCGGATCAGCCGCGAGAGCAACCGCATCTGTTCGTCGGCCTGCGGGATAGCGATGCGTTCCAGGTCGATCCATCCGCTGAACACGTCGGTGGTGCGGAGGATCCCATCCGGCTCCCGATCCTGCCCCACCCAGTCCGGATTCCCCTGGCGGGTGAGGGCAACGCTGCGGGCCAGGTCATAGCCCCAGAACGTCGCCCATCCGTTCCCCCGGGCCACACGCCCGATCGCCGCAAACCCGCTGTTCGTATTTCGATCCGGGTAAAACCGGGCGATCACTTCCACGCCTTCCGGGGCATAGAGGTCCCCGGCCCCGTGAAACTGAAGGCTCTCCGTCACCAGCCCCTGCACGATCGGATGATCCGGCTCGAACCGGATGTAAGCGTCCGAAAGGGTTCCCACCGCATTCCATCCCATGGCGGCGCGCAGCTCCGGCGCGGGACGCATGGCGATCAGACGCCCCCCGTTTCCCACATAGTCCCGCAGGATCCCAGCCTGCGTCGCATCCAGAGGAACTTCCGCCAGCAGGACGATCGCGTAGGGCTGAAGGAGCGATGGCGAGATGGAGGAGAGAGGGATCACATCGTAGGGGGTCCAGCCCTCCGCTCGCAGGATTTCCCCCAGGTAAAGCCCGAACGGGTTCGGCGCGCCGGGATCCACGACCAGGGCGATGGGGGCGGGAGCCACGGCCTGAGCACGGTTCCCGCCGGAGAGGAACAGCCGGGCCAGAAATGGGCCGGCCAGCAGAACAAGCGCCAGGGCGGAGCGCGCGGTTCGGCCTCTGAATCCTCTCATCGGGAAATCCTCCCCATGGTCAGCGCACCCTATAGCAAACGACATCTTCCTCCAGGCATCCCGGCTTGCGGACGAACATCCCGTCCATCCCCGCCAGCGGGGCCATACGATTCGGTGTGGGGGGCTGGGGATGAAGCGGCTGAAGCCGGATCCCCCAGTGCCCGGCCGGAAGCTCCAGCCGCACGCGGCCGTTCAGGGCCGGGCGCTCCCATTGCTGCGCCAGAGCACCGGTCTCGCGATCCCATACCTGAATCCGAACCCGGACACCCCGAGGAACCGCCGATGGGATGAGGAGAAGGAGCCGATCGCCGGTCCGAACTTCCAGCTCCTCGGGGGAGATGCTCCACACCTCAGACCATGTGGCCGGATCGCTCTTGATCACGGTCATCCGGTAAACCGTTCGCGCGGTCGCGGCCGCGAAGCGGTAGCGCCAGGATGAGGGAACGGCGCGCGGGCGTCCGAACGCTTCGCGCAATACCGCGAAGGTCCGCTCGATCGTATAGGTGCTCACCTCATGGCCCATCCCGGGGATCTCCTCCCAGATATGGGGGTAGCCCAGGGCTTGAAGGGTCTCATGCATCCGCCGGCTGTGGGCCGGGCTGACCTCCGGATCGGCCGCGCCGTGGAGGATCAGCAGCGACAATCCCTGTAAATTCGGGGCCAGCTCCACCGGGTTGTCGGCAGCATAGCGGAACCGGTTGGCATCCCGGGGCCCATAGACCGCCCGAAGGGCCTCGGAGTCGTGCAGGGTGAGATCCAGCACCCCGCCGATGGACACCGCTGCGACAAACTGATCCGGGCGATGCGCGGCCAGGGAGAACGCGCCTTTCCCGCCCATGGAGAAGCCCACAAGCGCCCGTCCGCCGGCATCCCGCCGCACCGGATAGCGACGTTCCACCCAGGGCATGACACCCTGGAAGAACCAGTTATAGAACGAGACCTTCCAGGCGGATCCTCCGGGCCAGGGGAGGCCCGAATAGATCGAGTAATACGAAGGAACCCCTTCGTCTTCCCCCTGCAGCGCCACCAGCAGGACGTGGGCGGCGTCGGCGGCCTGCTGAAGATCCGGGCGCTCCCACATGCCCAGCCCCATCGCCCATCCGGACAGCAGGTAAACCACCGGGTAGGGCCGGTGGGACGGGAAGCCCGCCGGCCGGTAAACCCGGACCTCGTGGGCCTCGCCCCCCCACTCGACGGTCCAGCTCTCCCAGCGGCCCCCCGACAGCCCCTGGGCCTTCGCGACCGTCGGCGGCATCCCCAGGCTTCCCACGATCCCGATGATCCATCCCAATCCGATCAGGCCCGGCCCGGCGCCTCGTGTTCGCATTCCGTTTGCTCGCTTCCGCTGTGGGATTCCGGGGGGCAGAGGGAAAGCCCTGCTCGCCGGATCATTCCCTACCGCTGGATCAGTGGGAGATAGACCCGGAACTCCATCGTGCCCATGGTAAAGGCCAGCCCCTCCTCGGGTGTCCACGGCGTGCTGCCCCCCGCGTTGACCGAGCGAACCTGAAGGCAATAGCTTGCGCCAGGGTTCAACCCATCGAGGGCGATCGTATGAGAACGGGTGAGCGTGGGATCCTGGCGGCCCTGGCTCCATGCCCCGCAGGAAGTCCCCCAGCGAACCTCGCTGCTGGCCTCCACATTGGTGGTCCAGCTCACCACGGCCGTCGTGGCGAACGGGGTGACCACCGGCCCGGAGAGGATCGACGGTGGGACGATCGTCCCAAAGGGCGTGTCGGTGCTGTAAACCGGGCCCGCCGTCCGATCCACGGATCCATAGCGGCATTCCCCCGGATTGGCCCCCGTCGCATCCACAATCCCGCCGGTGCATGGCCCCACAGGCCCTTCGTCGAAGGGATACAGCGCGATCGTATCCGCATCCGGAGTGAAAGGCGCTGTGGGAGGCGAGAACGGCCCGCTGTAGCGCACGATCCGGGAGATCCGCACCTCGTCGATCCATCCGCTGTAGGAGGGATACATATTGCGATCCACGTCGTGCTTCTCCGCCCCGATCACCAGATAGGGATCATTCGGAAAATCCGTCGAACGCCCATCCCGATATCGGATGTCGCCTGATGGCCCGAAGCCGCTGGCATCCAGCCGCCCGTCCACGAAGATCTGCATCCGCCCGTCGCTCTGACGGCGGGTGACCGCAATGTGATGCCAGTTCCCATCTGCCACCGGGGTGGATCCGCACAGGGTGAACCCGTTTCCCCCCTGATTGACCCCGAAGGCGATCCGCCCGCCGGCCAGGGAGATCCCGTAGTCGCCGTAATCCCCCAGCCCGAAGATATCCCGGTCGAACATGATGTTGCCGAAAATCCAGAGATCCCCAGGTGCCGACATGCACGGCGAGCTGGGGTTTTCGGATAGCGTCGCCTTCATCCACCATTCCAGAGTGAAGTCCCCGCCGACGTTGATGGATCGTCCCTCCACAAGGATCTTCACCCGGTCAATATCTCCGCCGCCGTTCCCGTAAAAGCGCAGGGAGAACCCCCCTGCGGCCCTTGCCCGCGGCGAAGATGGGGCCGCGGAGAGGAGGAGCAAAAGGAGAAGCCACCTGCCAGCCGGCCTGAAGGCCAGAAGGATCCGATGGCTCATCCGCGGTCGCAACGGGCTATGCCGGATGGGAGATCGATACCGGCTGGGGACCGGGTTCCGCCGGCGAAACAACGGCCCATCCGGCTTCCAGATCCTGACGGGCCTGCAGCTCCCGCTGGTGGAGCTCGGCGAGGGCGCGGACCAGGATCCCGGCGGTGAGGAGGTCCACTCCCATGATCACCGCGAGGGCGCTGACCGCGGGGACAAACCATGGGGCAGGGAAGGGGGGCGCGGTCAGCCGCGCCATCACCGCCCATCCATACAGGGCCAGGCCGAGGAGGACGCTAAAGAGGCCCATGGGCAGGAAGCGCTGCTCCAGAGGGCGGCGGAACAGGGGACGGCCGAACAGCCCCTGACGGATGGGGCGCTGATGGAACAGCGAGACGATGTAGTTGAACAGCGTCCCCACGGCGAAGAGGTGCAACCCGATCGCGGCCAGCACCACCGCAGCGAACAGGCGCGGGAAGGGCCATCCGCCCGGGCCCGGCCACAGGATCGCGCTCCCCCCCAGGGCCAGGCCCATCAGCCCGAGTCCGAACCCGGCCATCCCGAACACCCGAACCGGGTTGTATGTGAACACCGTCCAGACGATCGAATGGAGGAATCGCACCCCATCCCGCAGCGGGTGCAGTTTCGACTGACCCAGGCGCTCTCGATACGGGATCGGCACCTCGACCATCCGGATGTTCTCGTAGATCGCGCGGGCGCTCATCGCCGGGGTGAAATCCAGGCCGTCCGGCAGCGGATACAGGCGCCCCAGGATCTCCCGTCGCAGCAGCCGCATGCCGCTGGCGCTGTCGCGGACCGCCGCGCCTCCCAGCATCCGGAGCAGGAACGCGAACCCCCAGTTGCCGATCCGGCGCACCAGGGGCATCTCCGAATCCGCGCGGTCCATGCGGGACCCCACCACCAGATCGGCGCCGCTCGCCCGGGCGACGCGGTAGAGCTCCGGAAGCGCTTCGGGCGGATATGTGGCATCCGCATCCAGGAAGGCCAGCCACTCTCCCCGGGCGTGGGCGAAGCCGGTCTTGAGCGCCGCCCCGTAGCCCCGGTTGACCGGGTGGCGGATCAGGCGGACCTCCGGATAGGCGGCCACGATCTCCGCCGTGCGATCCCGGGATCCATCATCCACCACCAGGACCTCCCATTCGCTCAAACCCGCCTCCTGAAGGGCGGGCCCGATCCTCCGGATCCGATCCAGCACCGCCTGGATCGCGCCCTCCTCGTTGTAGGCGGGGATCACAATCGACAGCGTGCTCATATGGATTCCTCCCGCACAAGAACCGCCGTTTGAACTGCCGGGAGGCCGCCGTGGAAGACGGGGCCCTCGATCGGCCGGGGGCGATCCAGCCGGCTGCCCACCACCCGCGCCGGGACGCCGACCGCGATCGCGTAGGGGGGCAGATCCTCTGTTACTACCGCCCCCGCGCCCACCACCGCGCCCCGCCCGATGCGAACCCCATCGAGGACCACCGCCCCGCCCCCCAGCCAGACGTCATCCTCAATGACAATCCCCCGGGCTGTGATCCCCTGTTCCGCGATAGGCCGGTGGGGGTCCTGGAACACGTGGTTGACCGCCAGGATCTGGACCAGCGGGCCGGTATAGACGAAGTCCCCTATGGTCACGCCCCCCTGGCCCCGGATGACGTTGTATTCCCCGATGAAGCACCGCCGCCCGATGGTGATGCCGGCATGCGGCAGGCCCCGGAAGTTGTAGACGTGGAGCACCGAGCCGTGCATGATCACCGTCCCCTCGCCGATGGCGATGCCGTTCGGGCAGGCGTGAAGGTAGACGCCCTCGTCCAGGTAGACCCCCCGGCCCAGGGTGATCCGCCGGGGCTGGGCCAGGCGCACCCCCCGGGCGACGTAGGGGAAGCCCTGGGCGTTCAGGAACAGGCGGTAGGCCAGACCCCGCAGCCCGATCCCCACCAGCCCGGGGAGATCCTGGAGCAGCCCCATCACCAGCTGTTCCAGGAGATAGGACCCCCAGCCGGTGGATTGGGTCCGGATGTAGAGATCCAGCCCCTCAACCCAGCGGCGCAGCCAGCGAGACATCCGCCACCCTCAGCGGTCGATGGATCTGGATCAGGGCCTCGCGACGCAGGATCCACAACGCCGCCTCCGGGAGATCCCGGAGGATCGGCACCTCGGGATAGCGCTGGAGCACGTATTCCGCCTGGAGCGCGCCCCGGCCGGTCCGAACCAGCAACGGCTGACACCCGGCAGCCAGGGCGGCCTCCACATCCGTCAGGGCGTCCCCGATCAGATACGAGCCCTCCAGCTGGATCCCCAGCTCCCGGGCGGCCTGAAGCAAAAGCCCCGGCTTCGGCTTCCGGCAGAAGCAATCTTCCTCCGGCCGGTGCGGACAGTAGTAGACCGCGTCCACCCGACCCCCGAACCGGCGCACGTTCTGGATCATCCGCACGTGGATCTCGTCCACCACTTCGGCGGGCACCATCCCCCGATGGACGATCGCCTGGTTCGTCACCACAATGATGGGGAAGGGCGTATCCGCCAGACGGCGCAGGGCCGAGAGGGCGCCGGGCAGGAAACGGAACTCCGCCCAGGACTTCACGTGGTCCGGGCGGTTCTCGCAGATCACGCCATCACGATCCAGGAAAACGGCTCGCATCCGGAAGAGGCTCCTCGTGCAGGATCGGCGCCACAGCGAAAGCGCCCTCCCATGTCCGCCGCAGCACCGTAATGATGGTGTGATGCAGGATCAGGTGGAGATCCTCGATCTGCTCCATACAGCCGCTGGGGACGATCAGGCACAGATCCACCAGGTCGCGCAGCTTCCCTCCCTGGAAGCCCGTGAGGCCGATGGTGAACGCGCCGGCCTCCCGGGCGACCTGAACGGCTTCCAGAACATTGGGGGAATTCCCACTGCCGCTGATGGCAATCAGCACATCCCCGGGGCGCACCAGGGGGCGCAGCTGCTCGGCGAACACCCGGCGATACTCGGTGTCGTTGGCCCACGCGGTGAGCAGGGGGATACTGTCCGTGAGGGCCACGGCGCGGACCATCGGCGCGCCGGGCCGCCGGGTCCCTTTGGCGAGGTCGCAGGCGAAATGGGAGGCGGTGGCGGCGCTCCCCCCGTTCCCACAGAGGAAGATCATGCGCCCATCCCGGGCGGCCGCCTCGATCTGGGCGATGATCTGAAGCAGGATCTCGCGGGGCAGCGCGTCGAGCGCCCGACGAACGCCATCGAAATACTCCTCAATCCACTGGGCCCACATCGCTCATTCCACCCGGAAGACCTGCACGCCCTGATCATCGAAGGCCACATCCATCGGCTTCAACCCCATGTCGGTCATGGCCTTCGTCACCGGCTCGATGGCGGGCTCGGGGCAGTAAAGCAGGAGGAACCCCCCTCCGCCGGCCCCCGTGATCTTTCCGCCCAGCGCTCCGGCCTCCCGCGCGGCGGCATAGCAGCGATCGATGAAGTCGTTCGAGATCGAGGAGGCCAGGCCGCGCTTCAGGGTCCACGCCTCGTGCAGCAGACGGCCGAAGCCATCCAGATCGCCCATCGTCAGGCGCTCTTCCATCTCCTCCGCCAGCGCCTTCAACAGGTGCAGCCGTCGAAGCACCTGGGGATCCTCCTCCGCCGTCGCCCGCTGCTGCGTCTTCAGGATCGTGGAGGAAGGGCGGGCCTGGCCGGTGTAGAACAGCCGCAGCCGCCGTTCCAGGGCCTGCCGGATCTCCGGGGCCAGGGGGATGCGCTCCACCGTAACCCCACGGGCGTCGAATCGGATGCGGTTCAGGCCCCCGAAGGCCGCCGCGTATTGATCCTGCTTCCCCACCGGCATCCCCAGGCGTTCGATCTCGATCTGGCACGCCAGCTCCGCGATCTCCGCCCGGGAGAGGTTCCAGCCGCTCCACGCCGCCAGGGCGGCGATCATCGAGACCGCCAGGCTCCCCGAGGATCCCAGCCCGGTGCCCGGCGGGACCTGGGCGGCGATGAAGAGATCGATCCCGCCCGGGCTCCCGAAGGCCTCCAGGATGGCGCGGGGGAGGGAAAGGTTTCCATCCCACATGGCATCCCGGTCCGGCGCATACTGATGGAACAGGCTGTAGTTCGCCGAGATCAGATGGGCCGCCCGGGGCGCCGGGGAGAGGATCGTGTAGACGTAGCGGTTGAGGGTGACACTGAGGACCTGGCCGCCGTAGCGTGTGAAATAAGCGGGAAGGTCCGTTCCGCCCCCCGCGAAGCTGATCCGGACCGGCGCGCGGGCGATGAGCAGCATGGGTCATGGGTCTCCGGAAAGCGAGCTTTTACGGCTTTCACGATAAGGGGTAGGGGTTAGGTGGGGATAAACAGAAGGTTAGGAAAACGTTCCTCCAGGGGGGAAGGCGGGCTGGGAGGCCGGGATCGGTTGCGTTCGCACTGGGAATGAAACCCGGCAACGATGTCGAGGGGCTCTCCGTTTATTCTCCAGGCCCGGTCGGGTGCCTCTGGCACCCTGCGCATCGTGCTCAGTGGTTGAGCATGCCGATTGAAATCGGCCTCCTGAGGCGCTGCGCGCCGTGCGTCGGCCTGCGCCGACGCGAATGATCTTTGGCCGGCGCAGGCCGGCCATCGGCCGAAGGCCCATCCCGGTCGAATTCATTCGACACCTCCCCGCGCCGGCCATTGGCCGCTGAGCACGCCGATTGAAATCGGCCTCCTGAGGCGCTGCGCGCCGTGCGTCGGCCTGGTGTGCCGATTGAAATCGGCCTTCTTAGGCGCTGCGCGCCATGCGTCGGCCTGCGCCGACGCGGATGGTCTTTGGCCGGCGAAGGCCGGCCATCGGCCCCTTACGCCGATTGAAATCGGCCTCCTGAGGCGCTGCGCGCCATGCGTCGGCCTGCGCCGACGCGGATATCCTTTAGCCGGCGCCGGCCGGCCATCGGCCGAAGGCCTGGAGTTGCCCCGCGTTCGCGGGTCCGCCTGCCTCATTCCTGGATCCCCCACAGGATGGTGAGGGTCGGGCGGCCCTCCGCGTTCCAGTTCTCCGTATCCGAAGAGACGAAGTATTTGCCGCTGTGGTAGGCCGCGTCGGCGGAGTAAAGGGCCAGGCGGAGGGGCTGGCCGGCCGCATACGCCTCGGCCACCGCCCGGGTGACATCCCACGTCCAGGGGATCCCCGGCCACCCGGGGAAGTTCCGCACCGCATCCACCCACGTCCCCCCGATGTTTTCCCAGGCCAGAGGCGCACGGTTCCAGGTCAGAGCCTGCTCCTCCCAGTCCTCCCGCACCGTCAGCACCTGGATCCAGGAGGGGGGTGAGCTGGCGCTGGCGCTCCCCATCTGATGCAGCGTGAGGGTGGCCGAGAGGATGACCCTGCCCGGGGGAACGGCGTCCAGGGGGAAGGTGACGTAATACTTCGAGAAACAGGGCCAGTCCGCGATGTCCACCTGATTCTGGATGTTGAAGTCCGGCCGCCCGGGATCCGGCGCCTCGCCCCATTGGGTCCAGTAATCCAGCCCGCTCCCGCAGGTCGTGTATCCGCCGACGCCGGCGTCCTTTACGACCGCGCCGTTCAGGCCGTGGCGGATCGTCACGGTTCCCCCGGGGCGGGCCGGAGGAGGAGCGTAAGCCGGCATCCCGAAGCGGAGCCGCCCCCAGGTGGCCGGGACGTCCGGATTCATCGACTCCGGCCAGGTCGCCACCGGGATCGGGGTGCCGGCGGCGTCATCCCGGTCGTGCACCATCACCCCCAGCCCCCAGATCGTCCCCTCCGGCGGCGGGCCGGATCGACCCAGGCTGGCGAAGGGGATCCGGAAGGTCATGGCCCAGCCCCGATCGTCCCCGTCGTCGTTCAGTCGTTCCCCCCGCCAGCCGGCGAGGGCCGTAAACGAAAGCGCCACCGGCATCCAGCCCGAGCCGGTGCCCCGATCGGCCGCCTGATAGCGGCCGGAGGCATCGGCGTTGCTCAGCCCGCCGATGAAGCGATAGGCGGAAGGAGAGGGCGCATCCCCGACGTTGCCGTTCAGGTGGAGGAGGAGCGTGACCGCATCCCACGCGGTGAGGTTCCCCGGAGAAGGGGAGGGGGCGGACCACAGACGACGATCGATGATCGCCACATAGACCACCAGCTCAGCGCTCGTATACGCGACGCGCACATCCGCGTAATTCGCCGTGGGCGTGATCTTCCCGAACCAGAAAATCGCCATGCGGGGGAAATCCGCCCCCAGGGGGTCCGCGAGACGCGGCGCATTCACCTGACGGTGAATCGGCGGGCCCGCGTTCCGGAGGACCAGGGGGAAATAGACCGAGAAGGAGCCTCCCGGAGCGGAAGCGGTGGCCCGAGGGGCCTCCGAAGCGGCCGGGCCCGGCGCGCCGCCCCCGTGAGCGCTCAGGATCCAGCCCACCAGGAGGAGACCGACCAGGAATCTGCGCATGGGATCCATTCCTCAAACTATAATCAAACCAATCAGATTCTAACCTTATCGGGGAAATCACGCAAGCGAGACACAGGTGCGGGGACGCTCGGGGCGCAGCCTGGTGACCCTCCGACCCTGACGCTGGGCCGGTGGCAGGATCCTCAATGCGCGGATCGTGGGGGTTCCGCGGGGCGTAACGGGAGGACATCCGGGATGTGCCGGGGATGCGGGCGCCTCTCGCACCGATTGAAATCGGCCTCCATAGGCGCTTGCGCGCCGCACGTCGGCCTCCGCCGACACAAAGCACCTTCCGGCCGGCGAAGGCCGGCCACCGGCCGAAGGCTGAGCACACCGATTGAAATCGGCCTCCTTAGGCGCTGCGCGCCAAGCGTCGGCCTCCGCCGACGCGTGCCGTCTTTGGCCGGCGAAGGCCGGCCATCGGCCGAAGGCTGAGCACACCGATTGAAATCGGCCTCCTTAGGCGCTGCGCGCCAAGCGTCGGCCTCCGCCGACGCGTGCTGTCTTTGGCCGGCGAAGGCCGGCCATCGGCCAGAGGCCCATGAGGTCGAATTCATTCGACACGCCCGCGCGCCGGCCATCGGCCGAAGGCTGAGCACGCCGATTGAAATCGGCCTCCTGAGGCGCTGCGCGCCGCGCGTCGGCCTCCGCCGACGCAAGCTGTCTTTGGCCGGCGAAGGCCGGCCACCGGCCAGAGGCCCATGAGGTCGAATTCATTCGACAAAAGCGGCAAACCCCTACCGCGTGATCTCGAACAGGGCTCCCTCCGTCTGGCCGTAGATCTCAGGGAAGTAGAACGCGTAGGCCCTCGCGGGGCGCGTCTGGAACCGCCCGGCCCAGCCCGCCCGGATCATATACGTGTATTCATAGGTCCCCGAGGGGAGATACTCCGCGAACAGCGCCGCCCGATCGTCATAGAGCGCCGTATGCCCGAACCACCACCAGCCCCACCACCCATACCCGCCAAAGGGATCCCGTGGATCGACCCGTTGCAGCTCCGGCGGCTGCCCCGCCATCGGCGCTGTCTTCAGCGAGGGATCGATGGCCTCCATCCCCGCCGGATACGGATCCTCCAGCACCAGATGGTGCACGGCCCGCGGAACCACCAGGGTCAGGCGCACCACCAGGAGATCCCCCACCCGGGCCGAGGTCACCGGGGTGCACGGCTGCCGCCGATCCTTCAGACACGGATCGTCCAGCCGCAGATACTGGCGGCTCAGGATCAGGCCCCGGGAGCGCGGGGCGATCCGCTCCACGGGCTCCTCCAGGGCCAGATGGATCGTGTAATACAGCACGCCGGGCCCGGCGCTCCGGGAAAGCTCCAGGGCGTTCCCGACCTCCCGCAACAGCCCGGCGATGTCCTGCCGCAGGGTCACGGTCTCCTGAAGGTGGGCCGGATCCACAGAGCCGGACCCCATGACCTGATCGTTCAGGCGAACCGTCCACGTGTAATTCCCCTCCAGCTCCCCGCTCTGGACCATCCACTCCGTGAGGGCCATCAGCGCCCAGGCCGTCTCCTGCGTCGTCTCCCACCGGTCCGCCCGGCGCGCCGCCATCAGCCCCCGCACGGCCTGGAAGGCCAGCGGGTTCTTCGGATCCAGGCGCAGGAGGCTGAGCAGGGCGATGGCCGAGGTCCGGGTATCGGTGCTCCAGTTGAAATCGTCCAGGCCTTCCTCCTCCCAGAACGCGCCGGTGGCGGTCACGTGGGCCGCTTCCAGCACGCTGTTCCGCAATGTGGGAATCAGGGGGTGATCCGCCTGGACACGACCGAGGGCCATCGCCAGGAAGGCGCGGGCGTAAAGCGCGAGATGCTCCTTCTGGGCCTCCCACAGCGCAACGATCCGCCCCGCATCCCCGGCGCCGGCCTCGGCCATCGCGAAGAGCATGAACGCCTGCCGGTTGGCCTCCCAGGGGGGCAGATCCGCGGGCGCCTCCAGGGATCGGCGCAGGAACGCGACGCCGCGCTCGATGACGCCGTCGGCCACCGCGAACCCGCTGGCCCGCGCCTGGGCCAGGGCGAAGACGGCGTAGGCGGTGGTCAGGGGATCGCTTTCCAAGGACGTGAACCATCCCCACCCGCCGTCGGCGTGCTGGCCGGCATACAGCTTCTGCAGGCCCACCGCGATCTGCTGCCGGAGGCGCTCCTCCAGATCCGGACGGGCCAGGTTCAGACGGAGAAGGGCCTGATAGGTGGCGATGTTGGGCAGGAAGCGGCTGATGGTCTGCTCGGTGCACTCATACGCAAAGTGCTGAAGCCATGTCAGGCTGTCCAGGGCCGTCGCGGCCAGGGACGGGGAGAGCCGGAGGGTGAGGGTTCCGCCGGTGACCTCCGGCTCCGGCGGGATGGCCACAATCTCCTGCCGGGGCTCCGGGGTTTCCAGCATCCCGGCGGCCGCCACGGTCTCCAGGCTCACATAGCGCAGCACCGGGATGGTGCCATCCGGCCGGGCCAGGGTGGGTTTGGTGGCATCCCGAAGGCCGCCGCCCTCGGCGTAGAACGTGAGATCCACCGCCTCCACCCGCTCCACCGTCCCTGTCCACTCGAAACGGGCCATGCCGCCGGGCGAAAGCGTGCCTTCCTGGGCTGCCGGGCTTTCCAGCGAAAGCCCCTTCGCCTCCAGACGGACCGTCACCGCGAGCGGCCGGGGGGTGTTGTTATGGACCGCCGCACCCAGGGTCACGCGATCGCCGGCCACAAAGAACCGCGGGACGCTGGGGCGAATCAGGAGATCTTTGGTGCTGACGATGTCCAGCGTGGCCTCGCCGACACGGGTATCCCGGGTCGCCCCCTTCGCGGTGATGCGCCAGGTGGTCAGGTTATCCGGCAGGCGCACGGAGAAGACCGCTGTCCCGTTCGCATCGGTCCGCAGGACCGCGTTCCAGTAAGCGGTGTCCGGGAATTCCCGCCGGATTTCCACGAAAGCCTCCGCAACACCCCCGCCGCCGCCCTTGCGCTCCCGGGCGATGCGCGCCGTCACCCGGTTCAGGTTGTAAATCAGGGAGACGCCGGTGAGGACGGAGAGATTGCGCCGGCCGTAGAATCCCTCCACGATGGGCGGGGCGTTTGGATCCACCAGGGCCAGCACCGAGGCGTCCACCACGGCCACGGCCACTTCCGCCGGGACCGGCCGGCCCTCCGCGTCGGTGGTGCGAACCGTGACCGTCATGGTCTCCCGGGGTCCGTAATGGGCCCCCGCGGCCACATCCCGATCGGGGATCAGGTCGACGCGGAGGGTCTGCTGCCTCGGCTTCACCGGGAGATCCACCACCCCCATCTTGAAGCCCGGCGCCGGGTTCTCCCGGGTGACCCCCTGGATCAGGAGGACCGAGACGAAGACGTTGGGCGCGTCCTCCTCAGAGAGGGGGATGGATAACGTGGGCGCGTTGCCCTGCAGGGTGCGCACCTCCGCCCGTCGGATCCGTCCGCGCTCCACGGTGATCAGGGCGGTCACCGTTCCCGTGAAGGGGGAGGGGACCAGGATGGTGGCCGTATCGCCCGGCGCGTATTCCCGGCGATCGGCGACCAGCTCGATCCGGTCGTTGTTCTCCTGGCGCCACGCCACCACCCCCCGACCGGATACCCAGACGAATTCCGCGCTTCGGACCCGATGGCCTTCGGCATCCATCCCTTCCGCTTTCACCACATAGGTGCCCGGATCCGGCGGGGTGAACGCAAAGCGCCCCGCGCCCTCCGCATCCGTCTGGAGCGTGCCGCTCATCACCGCGGTATCGCTGTAAGTCCAGGTCCACATCGGCCCGCGGTCCGTCTCCTGCATCACGCTGAACCACTCGCGGCGATACGCGGTCCAGGTCAGCGCGACGTTGCCCACCGGCCGGCTCTCCCAGTCCACGGTTTTCACCGTCATCGTGAGCGGGCGGCCGGCTTCCCCAACATAATGCTCCGCCTGCAGCCCGATGTAAAAACGCCCCGCATGGACCACCACGTCGGTTCGTCCGGCCACCAGGTTGTCGTTGGGGTCGGTCACGCTGGCTTCCAGGATCACCCGCTGGCTCCCGGGGCGGGCCCCCAGATCGGCGGGAAGCTCGATCAGGAACCGTCCCTGCGCATCGGTGGTTCCGCTTCCGCTGGCGATAACCTGCTCGTCTTCTCCCTCATAGGCGCTGTAAGGATCGAAGTCGGACCAGGCGTAATACCCCGGCCCGGCGTATTCGAAGAAATAGGGCTGGACGCGGGCGGTCCATTCCACCGTCGCCCCCGCCACCGGCCCTCCGAAATAGTAGGTGGCCTGGAGCGCCGCCCGGATGCGCTCGCCGGCCACATAGGCCGGACGCTCCGGCGTGAGGGTCACCTGGAACTCCGGTCGGCGGTAGGCGGCCACCAGGAAGGAGATCGAGTGGTAATAGAGGCCGGGCGGGAGATCGGCCATCAGGGTATAGCGGCCGAGCGTCGCATCCTCCGCCAGCGGGAAAGCCCCTTCCGCTGTCCCGAAGTCGTTCAACGTCAGGGTGGCCGAGTAAACCTCGCGGCCCTCCGGATCCTCGATCCGGACCGCAAGCGTTCGGCTGAGGGGCGGAGTGTAACGGGCGTCGTCATCGGAGCGCACGATCGCCTTGAAATGCACCGTCTGGCCCGGGCGGTAGATCGGCTTATCCGTCTGCCAGTAGACCCGGAAGCGAGGGGGCTCGTAGTCCGCCGGGAGATTGAAGGCCCAGGGCTCGACGCCATCCGACCAGGCGCTGGCGCCGATCCCGAAGCGGCCGCCGGGGGTTCCCGCCACTGCCACCCGCATCCGCCAGAGGGGAACCGGATCCGACCACTCGAAGCGGGCGATCCCCCTCGCGTCCGTGGCGCGAAGGCCTTTCCCTTCCACACGCTCCTCGGTGGCTTCGAACAGCTGAACGGGGACTCCCTGGACCGGGCGGCCGGTAGCCATGTCCGTGACCCAGACCAGGGCCTCCTGGGGGGCAACCTTCACCACCACATTCAGATCCACCGCGGCCAGCAGGTAGCGGCCCTGCCGGTGTTCCAGGGAGACCGGGGCGTCCATTCGGAGATGATAGAGCCCGGTGGGGAGGACGCGGCGCTCCGGGCCGGCCAGAGAAACGCGGTTCAGCATGATGACATCGGTGATCACCTCCGGCACGGTGAACGTCCACCGGGCGATCACATCGGCAGCCGGCGCGCTGTAACGGAAGGTCGCCTCCGGATCCCGGCTCAGGGCGATGAAGCGCTCCAGGTCCAGACGCGCCAGCGTGAAGGTCACCCGATCCAGATTGCGGGTGGAGAGGAAGGCGGTCGTCTCCGTGTAGGTTCCCACCACGACCAGCGGGGAGTAGGGGTTGCCGATGTTCAGATAGGCCACGGGACCCAGATGGTTGACGGTGAACGTGAACGTATGCTGGCGATCCAGCCGGTTGCCGTAGCGGTCCACAATCCCCGGGCCAACCGTCAGCGTGTAAACCGTTCCAGGCTCCCAGGGCCCGGAGAGGGTGAAAAGGCCGCTCTCCGGGTTCCAGCCTGTGAACACTTGCGTAACGGAGATCGGTGGTTCGAAGCGGAGATTGGGCCAGATGGTCTCCGGGCGGATGGCGCCGGAGCTGAAGCGAAGCTCAATGGAACCCCCCGGATCCAGACGGTTGGGGCCTTCCGGGCTGAGGCTGGCGCTCTGCAGGCGGGGATAGGCGGGGGTGGTGAAGGCCCAGGCCACCGCCCCCTCGAGGGTGGCTCCGGAGGGGGCCGCGGCGCGCTGTTCCAGACGGACAAAGTACCGGGTTTCCAGTTTCAGAGGCTGGGCCGGCCGGAAGCGCATGGTCTGGCTGATCCATTCGAAGCGACCGGAGACCATGGGGCCGTCCTCCGCGCCTTCCCGCAACGAGAAGGCGGATTCAACGGAGGCCCGATCCATCTCCATGTTGAACGTAATGGAGATCGGCGCGTTCAGATCCAGGTCCATCTGCCGGCCCGGCCGGGGGGCGTAGGCGATCACCGCGGGGCGGCGGATGGTAAAGGTCCAGGAGTAATCCTTCTCCAGCGTCACCCCGGTGAGATCCCGGAGGCCGGCGACCACGCGGGCCGTGTAGGTGCGCCCGGCCGCCCATGAGCCCTCCGGCTGGAACGAATAGATGCTGGTGTTGATCCAGCGGCCGGTTCCCCGGATCGGTGGATCGAAGGCCAGTGGCTGCGGAAGATCCCCGGCGGCGAGATCGCTGCGCAGAGGGACCACCGGCCGGTTGAAGATCACGGTCACGGAAGCCTGGGGATCCACATCCCGGGCGTCCGGGGCCGGGATCACCTCGACCACGGCGAGGGGGGAGGCGGTGCGAAAGCGGAAGGCCACCGGGCGGGCCAGGCCCTGGCCGTTGCGCGCCCGCGCGTTCTCCAGACGGACCTCATACTCCGTGTCCGGTTTCCAGGGGGCCTGAGGGAGGAAGCGGAGGACACGATCTCCGGCCTCCCAGGCGAAGCGCCCGGCGACGGCGGGGATCACGCGCAGGTTGGCCTCCACCGAAGCCCGATCCATCGGCTCGCTGAACACCAGGCGCAGCGGCATCCCGGGGGTCACTTCCTGCCCGGGCTCCGGCGTGCGGGCGACCAGGATGGGGGGCAGTTTGGAGACCACCGGGGTGGGCGTGGGGGTAGGGGTGGGGCGGCAGGCGTCGAGAAGAAGCAGGAGGATCAGGATCCCCCAGAGCGCTCGCAGGTGTTGAGGTTTTGAACCCATCGCAGCCCCCTTTCGATCCGCCACGTGAAAAGGGGCCCGACGATATCCCAGATCTCCGCCGGGCCCCCGGGCCTCCTTCAATATCGACGCTTCCAGTCGAAGACATACTGACCGACCTGATTGCAGTCCTGGTGGTCGATGACCACGGGCGGCGAAAGCGGCCGGGGGTTGCTCGGGCTCTCCACGATCTCAATGATGAAGCGGAAAGGCTTATGAAAATCCGCCGGGTTCAGCGGCGCGAACCCCCACAGGCCTGGCGCCCGGCCTCCGCTCTGCTTGTAATCTTCACAGTTCCCATCCCCAGGCGACAGACACACCTGCTCATATCCACTGCCCGAAGGGAAGAACATCCGCAGGCGATACCACACCCCATTGAGCGGGTTCCCCGCCGCGTCCCGGATGTAGCCTTCCATGTAGACGGCCCCGCAGTTCGGCGCTGTGGACATGGGTTGCGGATAGAAATCGAAGGCCGGCGTGGGGGTGGGAACCGGCGTCGCCGTCGGGCGCGGCGTGGGGGTGAAGGGCGGACGGGTCCGCGTGGGCGTCCGGGTGGGCGTGGGGGTATCCGTCGGCGTCGGCGTGAAGGTCGCCGTCGGCGATGGGGTGATGGTCGGGGTGAAGGTGGCCGTCGCCGTCGGGCGCGGCGTGCGGGTGGGCGGGAAGGTCGCCGTGGGCGGCATGGGGGCCCCAAAAGGGGCACCCCCGCACGCCGCGGGGAGAAGGCTCAGCAGGACGGCGGCAATCCGTCCCACGCCTCGGGCGTTGATCCGCTGTGCCACTGTTCTGATCCGCATCGTTCCCTCCGGGGTGTATGCCAGGCTGATCGGGGAAACCCTTAACGATCGGGCAGGGTCGTCGGTGTGGTTTGCAACGCCTGCAGTAGATGATACCGCAACCGGCGGGCGGCTGTCCAGCGGTCCGCCGGCCGGGTTTTCGCCTCCACCCGCACGATGAAGGCGCTCTCACCGATGGCCTCGATGCCGGCCACCATCGGGGGCTCCAGCCACTCCCCTTTCAGCTCCGGATCTTCCCGCAACGCCCGCGCCGCCTGCTCCAGCGCCTCCTGGAGTTCCTCCAGCCGGGTCCCCCGGGGCACCGGCAGGTCCACGATCACCCGGGCCCAATCCCGGCTGAGATTGCTGATCACCCCCAGCATGCTGTTCGGGATCACGTGCAGCGTGCCGTCGACATCCCGCACGTAGGTAGCCCGCAGGGTGATGCGCTCCACCTTCCCGCTCACCCCGGCCGTGCGGATCAGATCCCCGATGCCGAAGGGGCCCTCCAGCACGATGATCAGCCCCGCCAGGAGATCCCGGATCAGGCTCTGGGCGCCGAGCCCCACCACGACCCCCAGGATGCCGGCGCCGGCGAGCAGCGGGCCCAGGTTCAGCCCCAGCAGATCCAGGATCATCAGCAGGGCCACGGTGAGAACCACAGCCCGCAACAGGCTGCGCCCTAAGGAGAAGGCCGCCTGGATCCGCCGGGCGCGCTCGGGATCCGGGATCGGCAGGCGGAACCGGACGACGCGCCCGATCCCCCACCAGAGGGCACCGGCCATAATGGTGATGAGCAGGATCCTCAGGGCCAGCGTGAGTGTGGAGGCTGCGATCGGAAACCGCCCCATCCTTCACCAGACCGCATCCGGGAAAGTGCACACCCCGGCATGGTGACCCACCCGTTTATACATCCGGACCCCATCGAAAGGCTCTCCCAGGATCCCATCGTAGATGGCCCAGGAGCGGCCGCGAACAGTTCTCTCCATCCCGGGCTGTCGGAACGGCGTGGAACCATCCAGGCGCCGATACAGCTCCCCGCCCGGCTGGAACTCCCGATGGATCCACTCCATTTTCATGCGCCCCTCGATATATCCGCAACCGTAGCGCTCGAAAAGGATCGCCGCGTGATAGGCCAGGGGCTCCACCAGGAACATATCGTGACCCAGGCGGGCGATAAAGCGCTCAAAGAGCGGGAGCATATGTTTGGTGAGACGCAGCCCCCTTCGAACCTGCCCGGGGGCCAGCCCGAACCGCATCGCGGCGATCTCCGCCTCGATGTTCCGACCCATCGTCCCGTATTTCGTCGGCCTTCCCTGCCAGTCCCGATCCACATCGAAGCGAGGGGATTCCGGATCGTTGGTCATAAAGAGCAACACGATGATCCGGTTGTGCATGGTCTCCGCGAAATGCAGGTAAACCAGCGGATCCCGATCGTCCCGGCGCCGCCAGATGCGGATCTGGACATCCGGGCTTCCGGGCGGGGCGTCGATGTCGACCAGGGGATGCCCCTCCCGGTCGCTGAGGGTCTTCGGATCGATCCCGTAGCGTTCCAGCAGGAAATCCGGGATGAGGGTGCGGTAGATCGCCTGCTTGATCGGATCCGGCAGGCGATTGATCTCCCGCACCGAAGCCAGCGTTTGCCCACGGAAGACAAATCGTTCGTTGACGATCTCGATCGCCATGGCTCCCATATAAGGGCGTGATCAACCCTCTTCCGGCAAACGGGCCAGCCACTCCCGGATCTCGATGGCGAAGCGCCGAAAGGCCTCTGGGGCCTTCCCCAGGAATTCCACTACCCGCGCCGGGTCGATCCGAATATATTCGTGGACCAGGATGTTTCGAAATCCCCCCGCTCCACGGAGCGCGTCGTAAAGGGATGCGGTGATCACCCCTTTTTGCCAGAGCATCCGAAGCAGATCCTCATAAGTTTCCGCCTCGTGATGGAAGCGCGCGACCAGAATGTGATCCGCAATCTGAAAAACCAGCGTCAGACCTGCCAGCAAACCCCGCTCCGCCGCCCACCGCCGGTGGAGGTCGGTTTCCAGATCATGGACAGTGAGGACGCGGTAAGGCTCCAGAGCGTCCGCCACGCGATCCAACTCCAGCAGCGCCGACCACAGGAAATCCCGTCGCAACCCCATGGGCTGAAGCCCCCATTGGAATCCACAGGCCTGGGCCAGAATCCGGATCTGCGCCTCGCGGGCGATATTCCGAACCCGCTGCTCGAATGTCTGCCGCTCGCCCTCGGAGCGCGCAAAAATGCAACGCCCGGTCCGAAGGATCTCCTGCTGGAGCACAGGGGAAGCCGACCGGAGATCCAGCAGATCCAGACGATCGGTTCCCAGAGCGAGGGAGAGATCCGCATACAGCCCACGAAAAGACAATCCCTCCTCCGGGAGTACTGCCAGATCCACATCCGCCGCCCGGGGATCGCCACGGGCGATCGATCCGAACAGATAGACCAGGCGAACCGGATGCCGCTGGAAGAGGGTGCCCAGGCCCTCCAGCCGCCGGATCACATCGGGAGGCAGGGGCGGCAGACGCGCGTATCGCTCTTTCACCCCCATGGCTTATTCCCCTCCCTTGAGGGCCCGCTCGATCTCCCGGCGGGCTTCCCGCTCGGCGATCGCCCGGCGCTTCTCATACTGCTTCTTCCCTTTCACCAGCGCGATTTCCACCTTCGCGAATCCCCGGGGGTTCAGATAAACCTTCAACGGGACAATGGTATATCCTTTCTCCTGGGCCTTGCCGATCAGCCGGTTGATCTCGTGGCGGTGGAGGAGCAGCTTGCGCGGCCGCCGGGGATCGGGGTTATCCCGCGCCGCCGGCTCGTAAGGAGCGATATGGACGTTCATCAGCCACAGCTCCCCGTCCCGGGGGAGCACATAGCCCTCCCGGAGGCTGATCCGGCCTGCCCGCACGGATTTGATCTCACTGCCCGTGAGGGCGATGCCGGCCTCGTAGGTTTCCTCAATGTGATAATCGTGATAGGCCTTCGGGTTGGTCGCCACCACCCGATTGGACTCCGTTTTCTTCGCCATCTCAGGCTTCCTTTTTCTACCGGACCTGGGAGAATTGCAATATGCGTTAGATGTCTTCGCGCAGCTTGCGACGCACAAGCTCAAGGACTCGATCAGCCATTCGTAGCGCTTCCACGGCGATCGCCCGATTATAAATACGAGCTGGAATGCTATCCGGGACGCTGTTCGGGTAGCGGGCAGGAAGATAATGGCCATCCAGAGGAGCTACCTCGGGCCGCAAAGCTTCGAACTCCAGATCATACTCGGCGGCCCAACGGCACAGGGCTTCTACGGAATGACCCGTGACGATCTCTTCGCCCTGGGCATACAGGAAGGCCTTTAGGGCTTTCTCCGCAACCTGCTGAGCGATAAAGCAGGCCAGGTGATAGCTCCCGCCTTCCAGCAGGAGCTGTCCTCCCTTTCGGTCGGCTTCTGCCTGCTCAAGCCAGCGAAGGCCCTCCGCCTTCGGATCCCGCCGCATAGACCGTCTCCCCCTCCGCCAGCGCCCGGCGGATCAAAGGGCGATCCGCCATCCGCTGGATTTCCTCCGGCGTGTAAACGAACAAGTCCACCGGGACTCGCGGGTTCAACCGGCGATAGAGGAAAGCGGTTCGTTCCAGGAACCCCATGGGCGTATCCCATATGACCAGAAGATCCAGGTCGCTGGTTAAACCGATCGCCCGGCGGACGACGGATCCGAACAGGATCACCCGCTCGACCCCGATGGCTTTCAATTCCTCTACCAGACGGGGAAGCTCCTCCTCCAGCGCCCTCTGGTGGATCCGGCGGCGTTCCTGCAGCCTGCGGCGAAGCCGCTCCTCATGGGTGGCGCTCATGGGTTTGCAGAGGCTCCGGATGGGATGCCAGCCAAGGATATTATGCGGGCAATTCGACCGGGTGGAAAACTCCGGCAGGGGCATGGCATGTCGCGCCCCCGTGCCCCTGCCACGGAATTCCCAGCCCGACCCATCGGCCATTGGGCCGGCGGGCCTCGGCGATGAGGAAGAGGACCCGGATCATCCGGAGACCTTCAGGAAAAAGACATCCCGCCCGAGGAGGGCGGCGACGGAGTTGCTGATGGCGACAAACAGGAAGAGCAGCGCCAGCAGGCAGGCGGCGAGGATCCCGGCGTCGGCGGACAGTAGCGTCGGGGCCAGGACGTGGAGGGTCAACCCGCAAAAGCAATGCCGCTGGGCCGGGGGGGAGAGGGGAGGGCGAGCCATCAGGCCGATCATCCCGATCGGACTGAACCACCAGGATGCGGCTGCCAGGATCCAGTCGCGCGTGTCCATAGACGTTTCCTTGTATCCCCTCGTCTCAGCGCCCATGGAGGAATTCGCGGATCGGAGGGGGAGGGCCCGGCATGGCCTGCGATCCGGCCTGACGAACCGGGAGAGGGGCAGCCGGAGGACGGGGACGCCTGGCTGCCCGCTCCGTCCGCAGCATCGGACCTCCCCGAGGCGATCCCGGGGGGTTCCCCGATCGGAACCCCGCCGCGCGCCTGGATGCGGAAACCGACTTTATGACGCCGCGGATGGTTTGGGCGAGGGCGCGGCAGGAGAGGGACCGCCCATTTCCACGAAATAGGCCTCACAGGCTCGATCGATGAGCTCCTTGTTCAGCGTCGGGGGCACATTGAAATACGAGGCGATGTCCTGAATGTGGGCCAGGAGATCCCGGGCATGGACCGCCCGGAGCGGCCGCCGGCGTTTGATATACCATTCCTGAAGGAGGTAAACCAGGGCCTGATCATCATAGGGGATCCCCCGGGCCTGACATTCGCGGCGGAAGATCTCCCGAAACTCCGCCGGGCTGGGATCCGGGATCTCGATCTTGTGCCGGATGCGACGCAGGAAGGCCTCATCCACCAGATCCCTCGGATTGAGGTTGGTGGAGAAGAGGATCAGGGTCTCGAAGGGGATCTCGAACTTCTGGCCGGTGTGCAGGCTGAGATAGTCCACCCCCTTCTCCAGGGGGACGATCCAGCGGTTGAGGAGATCGCGGGGGCGCACCTGCTGACGGCCGAAGTCGTCGATCAGGAAGACCCCGCCGTTGGCCTTCATCTGGAGCGGCGCCTCATAGTAACGGCTGACCTCGTTCCAGGTGAGATCCAGCATCTCCAGGGTGAGCTCTCCGCCGCTGACGATAAAGGGCCGCCGGATGGCGATCCACCGCGCGTCCGCCGGGGCCTTCAGCACGCCGGTCTGGCCGGGCCGGTGGTTCGGCAACGGCTCATGGTTCACCTCGTCGAACACCTTGATGACGAAGCCCCCCACCTCGACGGCATAGGGGATGAAGATGCCTCCCTGGAAGACTCGATGGCCGATGGCCTCGGCGATGGACGTCTTCCCGTTCCCGGGAGGGCCGTAAAGGAAGATGGACGTCCCGGAGTTGATGGCGGGGCCGATCTTGTGAAACACGCGATCGTTCAGCACGAGATGCCCGAGGGCCTGGCGCATCAGCCGGGGGGTTACCCGCGTTCCCTTATGGGATTGCCGGCGCATGGCGACGGCATAAGCGGGGAGAGGCACCGGAGCGGGCCCGGCATACTGGCTCCGATCCATAGCCTCTCGAGCCCGATCGCGCCCCCGCGCGGTCAGGGCATACTGATACGCCTGTTCCCCCACGCCTCTGGCCCCCTGCACCTCCACCAGCTGTTCCCGTTTGAGGAATTCCAGAATGACCTCGGTGACCCCGGTGTAGGGGAGGCGCAGACGCTCCGCCAGCTGTCCTCCCGTGAGATACCCGGCGTTGTAAAGGATCTTCAGGCTCAGATCGGCCAGGAAGGCCGGGGAAAGCCCGGTTTCCTCGATGGAGCGCGGCACCGGAGGAATAAACGGAAACTCCCCCGGGGCGGTGGATCTTGCCGTGGATACCTCTGTCTGCACACCTGCCGATGTGCCCGCCATGGCCTTTCCACCCTCCGTTGTTTGCAGCTATCCGGCTTCAACGCGCAGCGACGGACAGCTCCTCACCGATTCCCTTCTACAGGGCTTGCGCCGCTGGCCTCCCATCCTGGGAGGCGGGATCGCCCCCTTGTTTTCCCCAAGCATACGTTTTGGGGGGCGCGAGGGACGCCGAGGGCATCTCCTGCAGCCCCCCTGAAGGAGCCAGCCGCGTCGTTTCTATTCTGAGTCTGCTGGGGATCTTGCGCAAGGGCCCGGCCAAAAAGGAAACCGCTGCACAACAGGCGCTCGATACGAATGTTCATCCGATCGGGAGGCGAAGGGGAAGGACAAGGTTGAGCAGAAGCCCGGCCAGGAACAGGGCGCCGGCACGGCGGTTGAACACGAAAGCCCATGAGACATACCAGAGCGGCCACACCGGATAGCCCGGCGGCGGCTCGGCGGGGCGCGGGCGGGCGTAGGTTCGCAGCACGTCTAGCAGGCGCGGCAGGCCCAGCAGGGTGAGCAGCACCCACGGCCCCAGCACCCCCGCCAGCGCCAGCCCTCCCACCACCAGATAGAAGGTCACCATCAGCCCCATGTTCAGGGCGCGCGCCATCCGCTCTCCCAGCAGGACCGGCAGCGTGTGGATCCCCTGGGCGCGGTCCTGCTCCAGTTTGTCGATGTGCTTGCCAATGAGGACGGTGGACACCAGCAGGGCGTAGGGGAGCGACGCCAGCCAGACCCACCCCGGCAGATCCCCCGTAGTCGCGTAGAACGTGCCGCCGATCATCAGCGGCCCCCACACGATGAAGACGCCCAGCTCTCCCAGGCCGATGCGTTTGAGGCGCAGGGGTGGGGCCACATAGAACACGCTGATGAACAGCCCGGCCAGGGCGAAGGCCAGGATCGGCCAGCCGCGCAGGACTGTCAGATAGAGGGCGATCGCCGCGTCGAGGACGTTGACCAGCAGGATGGCCCGCAGCAGCTGGCCGCGCGTGACCAGGCCGGAAAGCACCGGATGGGGAGCATACTGCGCCCGCACATACTCCGCCGTATCCAGCCCGGTCTCCAGATCGAAGTAGTCGTTGATCATGTTGTTCGCCGCGTGGGCCAGCAGCAGGCCGACCGTGGATAAGGCGAAGGGCAGGGGTTCGAAGCGCCCGGCCGCCGCAGCCAGCAATCCCCCGATGGCCGCGGAGATGAAGGTCATCGGGAAGACGCAGCAGCGGACGATGATCAACCACTTCGAGATCGGATCCATGGGCCGATCGGCCCGCAGATTACACGTGCGGTAGATCTCCAGCCAGTTCCGCCACATCAGCGACCCTCCCGTGCGGTTCTGGAAGGGAGAGGCCTTCCCCCTTCCCCGGCCTGCCGCATCGGTTGCGCGTTCGCTCCTCCCCGGATAGATTGTAACCGAATCCCATCTGGACCTTCATGGATTGCGCCGATGCGGATTTTCTTGCCCGGATGGATCATGGTCGGGCTGATGGCGGTGAGCTGCGCGGGGCGCGCGGGGCCTCCGGGAGGGGCCTCGCCGGTCGGGATCCCCTCTCCGACGCGGATCCCTGTGGAGGCCCGCCCGGCCGGGGCATCCATCCCAACACCCACGGCGACGGCGCGGCCCACCCCCACCTCGACGCCGGATCCCTATGCGGAGCTCACGGTCGAGGCCCTGCGCCAGCGCGCCTACGGCGGTGGGGCGATCCGGATCGAACGCACCCTGGCGGTCACCCCCGCATTCACCCGCACCCTGTTCACCTATCCCAGCGATAGCCTGACGATCTACGGGTTCATGAACATCCCTCGCGGGAAGGGGCCGTTCCCAGTGGTGATCGTGCTGCACGGCTACGTGGATCCCGCCCGCTATCAGACCCTGGCCTACACCACGCGCTACGCGGACGCCCTCGCCCGGGCCGGGTTCCTGGTCCTTCACCCCAACTACCGGAATCACCCTCCCTCCGACACGGGCCCCAATATGTTTCGGGTGGGCTACGCCATCGATGTGCTGAACCTGATCGCCCTGCTCCCGACGCTGCCCGCAGCCCGGGCGGACGCGGTCGGCCTGTTCGGCCACTCCATGGGCGGCGGCATCGCCCTGCGAGTCCTGGTGGTGAACCCGGAGATCCGCGCAGCCGTGCTTTACGGCTCGATGAGCGCCGATGAGCGAAAGAACTTCGAGCGTATCCTCCAGTGGTCCGGAGGCACCCGCGGCCGGGAGGAGCTGAGCGTTCCCGAGGAGATCCTCCACCGCATCTCCCCCGCCTTCTATCTGCGCGACATCCAGACGCCCATCCAGATCCATCACGGCGCGGCGGACGCCACGGTGCCCCCCGAATGGTCCCGCGAACTGTATGAGCAGCTGCGCGCCATGGGAAAAACGGTGGAATGGTTTGAATACCCCGGGCAGCCCCATACGTTCCCCGCCAGCAGCACAGCGGACCGCCTGCTCCTGGAGCGATCGATCGCTTTCCTCCGAAAATATCTGGGGGGGAACCCCTGATGGGAGAGCCTGCACCACTTTGAATAGGGGTGGATGGAACAGTGGGGCGAGCGGACCAGGGAAACGTTGCCGGACGCTGGGCGGTGATCCCACGGGTGCTGTGCTTCCTGTTCCGGGGCGATCAGGTGTTGCTGTTGCAGCGCTCCCCGGAGAGGAAAATTTTCCCCGGGCGTTACAACGGCCTGGGCGGGCATGTGGAGCCCGGGGAGGACTTGCGCACCGCCGCCCGCCGGGAGCTCGCCGAGGAAGCGGGCATCCCCGTGGAAGCGCTCCGGCTGGCCGGCCTGATCACCGTGGACACCGGCACCTCCCCGGGCGTCCTCGTCGCGGTGTTCGTTGGGGAGACCTCCGGGGAGCCGACCCGGTCGACCCCGGAGGGGACGCTGGTCTGGATGCCGATCTCCCAGGTGCTGGAGCTGCCCGTTGTGGAGGATTTCCCGGTGCTCTGGCCCCGGGTGCTGCGCTTCCGGGAGACCGGGGAGCTTTTCTTCCTGAGTTATGCCTATGATGCGCAGGACCATCTGATCTTCCAGGAAGGATGAGCCGATGGCGGGGATGGAAATCCGGATGGAGCGGCTGGTGGAGCTGGGGCAGGCGCTGAGAGGGTTGCGGGATCCCCAGGAGATCCGCCGTGCAGCCCTGGATTGGGCGATCCGACAGGCCGGAGCCGCGTCGGGGGCGATCCTCATCCGGGAATCGGGCGCCTGGCGCTGCGTCGTTGCGCAGGGGGATCCCGCGTTCTGGCTCCGGGAATGGACGCTCCCGCCCACCGGATCCCGTTGGGAACAGATCGCGGATTCCGCGTGGCTCCTTCCCCTTGTGGAAAAAGAACCCCTGGAATGGCTCGGCCTTCGCGATCCGAGCCCGGAGACGTTCCAGGATACGGCCGGATGGGAGGCGGCGAGGCTGCTGATCGCGATGGCGCTGGAGGCCGCTCGGGAGCGGGAGGCCCGTGGCGCCTTTTTCTCTACCGCTGTCCACGAGCTGCGCCTGCCCATGACCAGCATCAAGGGCTACACGGATCTGTTGCGGAAGGGGCTGGCCGGGCCCCTGACGGAGAACCAGCAGCGCTTCCTGGAGACCATCCGGGCGAACATCGACCGGCTGGCCGCCCTGGTGAATGACCTGCTGGAACACTCCCGCATGGAGACCGGGCGCCTGCGGCTGCGGGTGGAGCCGATCCCCCTGGAGGAGGCGCTGGAGGGAGCCCTGCAGCAGGTTCAGAAGGAGATCGAAGCGCGGAGCCATCGGCTCTCCGTGGATCTCCCGGAGGATCTGCCTTCCGTGGCCGCGGATCGGGAGCGGCTGGAGGGGATCCTGAGCAGGGTGCTGGACAACGCGGCGAAGTATACGCCGCCCGGTGGGGAGATCCGGGTTCGAGCAACGTATGAGGGAGGCATGGTGATCTGCGAGGTGGAGGACACCGGGATCGGGATCACGCCTTCGGATCGAGCGCGGCTGTTCACCCCCTTCTGGCGCTCGGAAGACCCCCGCGTGCGGGAGGTCCCGGGCTTCGGGTTGAGCCTGGCCGTGGCGCGCGGCCTCCTCGAGGCCATGGGGGGAGCGATCGAAGTGGAGAGCGCTCCGGGCCAGGGCACCCGGGTGCGCATTCGCCTGCCCGCCGGTCTACCTTGAGAAAGCGGCTACGATGGGCGAGCGGCTTCCACCAGCCAGCGGAACGGCCACAGATGGCGGGGATCGTCTTCCACCAGCAGCTCGGGGTGCCATTGCACGGCCAGCGCCCGGATGGCGTCCGGAGCCCAGACGAAGGCTTCGACCACCCCATCTGGAGCCTCCGCGATCGGCTGGAGGATGGATGGGCAATCCGCCCGGCGGGGGATCCCCTGATGATGATAGGAGTTGACCTCCAGGACCTCCCCGATCCCATGGGCCCGGAGGAGCTCCTGCAGGGCGGGCGGAGGCTCCAGGCGCACCGGATGAGCCCGGGCGGGCGGAGGGGCGTCGCTGTCGTGGGGCAGCTCGGTGATATCCGGGAGATGCTGGCAGAGCACGGCGCCGAAGGCCACCGCCAGCACCTGAGAGCCCCGGCAGATCCCCAGGATCGGCTTCCCCTGCGCCCGCGCGGCCTCCACCAGGGCGAACTCGAATTCGTCCCGGATCGGATCGACCGGTCCGGTCCGGGGATGGGGGGAAGCCCGATAGCGCGCCGGATCGATATCGCAGCCTCCGGTGAGCAGGATGCCATCCATCCGCTCCGCGAACTCGAGGGCCGCCTCCGGGAGGTTGGGGAGCATGACCGGCAATCCCCCCGCCCGCCACACCGCCTGCAGGTAAGCGGTCTCCGTGGCGCTCTGCGTGCGCCCCAGCGAACCGGACTCGCGGATGTGTTTCACCGTGACCCCGATCCATGGCCGTCGCATGGAGTTCCCCCCTCTTTGGATGTAGAGCCCATGGGAGCGGTTACCCTGCTACAGGCCATACAGTGCCCGGGCGTTCCGTCGCAGGATGGCCTCCGCGGCGTCCTCAGCCTCCATGACGGTGAGATCCCCCGCGCGGATCGTTTCCTCCAGCACTTCCCCCAGGATGCGCCGTCCCCAGCGCGCGCCCAGATAAAACAGCTCCGGGATCAGGTGCGCGTCGGTGGAGAACATGATCTTGCTGAGCGGCGTGAATTCCAGAAACGCGCGCACGACGGACGCCATGCCGGATCGACTCAGGAAGGGGATCGCCAGGCCCAGGTCCACGTAAACGTGAGGATAGACGGCGGCGAGATATCCGGCTTCGCGCGTGTAGGGGTAAGAGGCATGCAGCAGCACGAAGGGCACCCGCTGGAAGTCCGGATGTTCGAGCAGCGGCCGCAGGTGAAGGGGGGTGGCCCATCGCAGATCGAGGTCCGGATCCCCGAAACCGGTGTGGAACTGAACCGGCAGCCCGAGATGGGCGGCGGCCTCCAGCGTCCGCCACACGACCCAGTCGTTCAGGGGTTTGTGGGCCAGCCGGAGGCGTTCCCCCCGCTCCGCCTGCTGGCGCAGGGCCTGGAAGGCCGCCCGCGCCGCCTCGGGATCTGGAGGCTCGATGGCCAGGCCCGTCCGATAGGCGACGATGGACTTGAAGCCGATCACCTCCGGATCCGGCTGGTGAAGGGCCTCCCGGAAAGCCTCCTCGAAGGCCGTCCAGGTAGGAAACGCAGCGATCAGCTGCTCGGCCAGGAACTCCACCCGGAGCAGCCGGCGGACCCGCGCGAATCGGTTGTGCCAGTGAGTCGGCATGACCCGATCCGGCATGAACCCATCGTCCAGGAGGATCGCCTCGAAGCCTGCGGCCTCGAAGCAGCGCCGGGCCACTTCCTCGAACCCCAGACGCTCGCGCGCCTCGAGGATGGCCTCCAGCCTCGGCTCGCACCCCAGGAGCTCCGCGATCTCCCGCATGCTGCGGCGGAAAAAGATCGTCTCCTGCGCGTGACGGGTCACCACCTCGGCGGCATAGCCTTCCGTGAAGGCGGAAGGATAGGCGAAGCCCCGCGCGTGCTCCGGACGCAACAGGTTGTGCGCATGCTGGTCGACGATGGGGATGGCAGAGAGATCCACTGGGCCCTCCCCAATCAGTAGCGCTCCAGGAGAATTCGCACTTCCTCTTCATGGGGCAGATCCTTCATCGCTTCCCACTCCGCCCGTCGCACGGCGAGGTAAGAGCGGGCGAGCTCTGGACCCAGGGCCTGCAGGAGGACTTCATCCTGCTCCAGGGCGGCAATGGCTTCGCCCAGGGTCGCGGGCAGCGGCCGGATCCCCCGGGCCGCCCGCTCGGCTTCCGGCAGATCGGCGGGGTCCATCTGGACCGGGTCGCCGGGGTCGAGCCCTCTCTCCAGCCCATCCAGTCCGGCGGCGATCACCGCCCCGAGCGCCAGGTAGGGATTGCAGGAGGGATCCACCGTCTTGAGTTCGATGTGGGTGATCGGCCGGCCGGCGGGGGGTTGGGGGACGCGAACCGCCGCCTCCCGGTTGCCGTATCCCCAGCAGGTGAACGCGCCGCTCCAGAAGCGCGGGCGGATCCGCTTGAAGGAATTCGGGCTCGGCGTGGTGAAGGCCATGAGGGCAGGCAGGTGATGGAGGATCCCGGCGATGAACGCCCGGGCCTCGGCCGAGAGGGTGTTGGGACGGCGAGGATCCGCCGTGCGGTTGCGATCGCCCCGCCACAGGCTGAAGTGGAGATGAGCGCCGCTGCCCGCTTTATCGATGAAGATCTTGGGGACAAAGGAAGCGATCAGGCCGTGACGGCGGGCGACCGCCCGCACCGTCTCCCGGAAGATGATCTGGTTGTCGGCCGCCCGCAGGGCCTCCGCATATCGGATCGGCATCTCGAACTGGCCCGGTCCGGATTCCGCATAAATCATCTCCGGCACGACCCCCTGGGCCTCCAGGGCAGCGGTGAGCTCCTCCAGCAGCGGCGCCGCAGCGTCCAGGGCCGCCGTCTGCGCGAAGACCGTCGTATCCGCGGGGAGCACCGAATCCCCCTCCCGCCGGAGCAGATAGAACTCGTTCTCGAAAGCGGCCATCACGCGCCACCCCCGTCGCCCGGCCTGCTCGATCATCCGGCGGAGGAATGAGCGCGGGCAATGGGGCCATGGCGCATCCCCCTCGTAGATATCCGTGAGGACCCGGGCGTGGCCGGGGGCGTAGGGCAGGGGAGTGAAGGTGGACCAGTCCGCCCGCATGTGGACCTCGCCGGCGGGGGTGAGCCCCGATCCTGAGGCGAGGGCATCCATCATCACGGGAAGGGCCTGCTGGGCGGCTGCGATGCCCACCCCGGCCCCCTCCAGGTAATCCTCCAGGAAAGCGGTGTGGACGGCCTTGGCCCGGATGAGGCCGGCGTTGTCACACCAGATGAAGCGCACGTAGCGGATCTGATGCGCGCGGATCGCGGCGAGAACCTCGCTCTTCCCAGGCGCCATGTTCCTGGCCTCCACAGGAATAGGGTGAAAGGCAACGGTGGGCGATCGTCGATCCGGGGCAGGTTTCGCCCTGCCCCGGATCGCGCGATAGGGCGCCTTCGCTCAGGGCGCGGGGACCTTTTGAGGGACGCGCTCGGCGGCCAGGGTGAACTTCCCGCCCTTCACCTCGATCACCGTGACCCCCTTCTGCGGGATATGGGACTGGGGGGAGTAATTGATCACCCCGGTGACCGCCGGGAAGTCCCGGAGGTTCTCCAGCGCCTGCTTGATCGCCTGGCCGTCCGTCGAGCCGGCGCGCCGGATGGCCTCCGCGAGCACATACACAGTATCGTAACCCAGGGCGGCGAAGACCGCCTCCGGCTCCGTTCCGTATTTCTGCTTGTAGGCAGCGACGAATTTGCGCACCCGCTCGTTCGGCGAGTCGGCGGTGAGCAGGGAATGGGTGGTGAAGAACACGTTCTCAGCCGCTGGGCCGGCCACTTCCAGCAGGAGCGGGGTATCGTAGCCATCGCCGCCCACGATCGGCCCGGTGACGCCCGCGTTGCGGAACTGCTTCACGATGGTCCCCACGTCATCGGGCAGGGCGGCGATGTAGTAGAAATCCGGCTGCCGGGGTAACGCCTTCACCTTGGCGATCTGGGCCGAGAAATCTTTGTCGCCGGACTGATAGGTGTCCTCCAGCGCGATGGTCCCGCCCAGCTCGGTGAAGCGCTCTTTGAAGTATTTGGCCAGCACGGTCGTGTATTCGGCGCCCTTATCCCACAACAGATAGGCGGTCTTGCCGAACTTCTCGAAGGCGAACTCAGCCCCTACAGCCGCCTGCACGTTATCGCCGAAGGGGGTCAGGAAGAGCATATCCCCCACCTGCCCGGGCAGGCGCGGCGAGGTGGCCCCTACGGTGATGAAGGGGACCCCGGCCCGCTGACAGATCGGGCCGGCCGCCAGCACGTAGTCCGAGTCGTTAAACCCGATGACTGCGACCACCTTGTCCTGCTCGATCAGCTGGGTAACCACCGTGGCCGCCGTGGCCGGGTCCGTTTTGGTATCGCGGATCAGCAGTTCGATGGGGCGTCCCATCACGCCGCCGGCGGCGTTGATCTCCTCGGCGGCCAGCCGGGCTCCGTTGGCCGCCGGGACGTCGATGGAGGCCATCCCGCCGGTCAGGTTAAAGGGCGCGCCGATCCGGATCGGCGCGCCGCCCCCCGGCGTCCCCGCCGGCGGGGAGGCAGGCGGGGCGGTCGGCGTGACGGCAGGAGGCGGGGCCGCCGGCTGACAGGCGGCCGTCACCAGAAAGAAAACCAGAGCCAGAGCCATCCATGGACGCAGCGGGCGCATGGCTATCCCTCCTCTTTAAGGATCTGCCTTCCGAACGCGCGGAGCCTCGATGGCCGTCTTCCGGCGCTCGAGCCAGCGCTCCAGGCGTTCGGCGATGGCCTCCAGTCGGAGCTCCCGATCCCCCAGCAACCCCTGACGACGGAAGGTCATCAACAGCATCAGGAGCACGGCCAGGCCGATCTGGCTCAGGCCGTAAAGCGGGCCGACCGTGAGGGAACCGACGGCGAATCCCGGCTCCAGGTTCCGGAGCGCTTCGGTGCTGACCATCACCAGCAGCGTCCCGAGGATCGATCCGGTGACGCTGCCCATCCCGCCCACGATCATCATCACGATGATCTCGAAGGTTTTGGAGAAATAGAAGGCGTTGGGGGAGAAGGCGGTGAGGAAATGCGCCCACAATCCCCCGGCGATCCCGGTGAAGAAGGCGCTGATCCCGAAGGCGATCAGCCGCATCCGGCCGATGGATACCCCCACGCTTTTCGCGCCCCATGGATCATCCCGCGCGGCCAGGAGCCGCAGGCCCAGCGGCGAATGCTTCAGGCGCCAGGCGACGTAGACATTCAAAAGGGCCCACAGGGCCGCCCAGCCCATGGTGGTGAACGGCGGCACACCCGCAAACGTGCGGGTTCCCCGGGTGAAGGCCTCCGCGTTGATCAGGACCACGCGGGTGATGACCAGGAAGCCCAGGGTGGCCACCGCGACGAAGTGGCCGCTCAGCCGCAGAACCGGGATGCCGATGAGGAGGGCGACGATCGCCGCAGCCAGACCGCCCAGGATGAGCGCCGGAAAGAAGGGCAGGGCGATCGAGGCGAGCGGCGCAGGCAGATCGGGCAGATTGACCGCCTTCAGGTTGACCGGAAGCGTCAGGATGGCGGAAGCATACGCGCCCAGGGCCATGAAGCCGATATGGCCTAAGGAAAACACGCCGGTGAATCCGGTGAAGAGGTTCAGGCTCACCACCAGCATCAGGTTGATCAGGAACAGGATGACGAGACGCTGGAGGTAAGCATTTCCCCCGCGTTCTAACGCCAGATAGGCGCCAGCGAGCAGCAACCAAAGGAAGCCGCGCAGCGCCCAGATCCATTCCCGTCGGACCGATGGGGCGATCATCTCACACCCGCTCCGCCTCCAGATAGCCCAGCACTCCGCCCGGTCGCACCAGGAGGATCAGGATCAGGATCCCATAGACCAGAGCATCGCGATAGCCTACGACGCCCGAGGGCAGGAGACCCTGAAGCGCGATCTCCAGAGCGCCCAGGAGATAGCCTCCCAGGACTGCGCCCGGGATCGTTCCGAAGCCGCCGATCACGCAGGCCACAAAGGCTTTCAGAACCGGCTCGAAGCCCATCCCCGGGTTGATCGTCCCCACATGGGCGGTCCAGAACAGAACGGCCAGGCCGGCCATGGCCGACCCGATGGCGAAAGCCAGCACCGTGACCTTCCCGATCTCGATGCCCAGAAGCTGGGCGGCCGTGGGGTTCTCCGCCGCCGCCCGCATCGCCAGGCCCAGACGGGTGCGGGTCACAAAGAGCCCCAGCCCGCCCAGCGCGAGCAGCGCCCCGCCCAACGCCCAGAGATGAATGGAGGGCAGGAACAGGTTTCCGCCCGGGTGGAAAACCTGGGTGAGGATCGCGGGCATCGGGAAGGGCCGGGACCGTGGAGAGAAGAGCAGAATGGCCACGTTCTCCAGAAGGACCGCCACCGCGAAGGAGTTGAGCAACAGCACGACATCCGGGGCACCCCGCACCGGCCGGTAAGCGATCCGCTCCATGAGCACACCCAGCGCCGCCGCACCGGCGATGGCGCCGAGCGCCACGAACGGGAAGGGCACCCCCTGTTGAAGCAGGAGGAGGCCGATGTAAGCGCTGGCCATCATCACCGTCCCATGGGCGAAGTTGATCAGCCGCATCACGCCGAAGACCATAGCCAGGCCGACGGCCATCAGGGCATACTGGCTGCCCAATCCCAGGGCGTTGATCAGCTGCTGAACCCAGAACTCGGGGGAACCAAGGGCCTGCATCCGACCCTCCTGTTCAACGGCCGAGATAAATCCGGATCAGATCCGGATTCTCCCGCAGGCGATCGGCGGCGTCCGCCAGGACAAGCCGGCCGGCCTCCAGCACATAGGCGCGGTCGGCCAGCTCCAGGGCTCTCTCCGCATTCTGCTCGACGATCAACATCGTCAGCCCCTGCGCCTTCAGTTGCGCCAGGGCCTCGAAGACCTCTTCCACCACCCGGGGGGCCAGCCCCAGGGAAGGCTCATCCAGCAGGAGGACCTCCGGGTCGGCCATGAGGGCCCGGGCGATGGCCAGCATCTGCTGCTGCCCGCCGGAGAGCAGGCCCGCCGGGTGACGGAGGCGCTCCTTCAGCATCGGGAAGAGGGAGAGGGCTCGCTCCAGATTGCGGCGCTCCCGAACGGGATCCCGCAGCCGGTAGCCGCCCAGAATCAGGTTCTCCCAAACCGTCAGGTTCTTGAAGATCTGGCGGCCTTCGGGGCACTGAATAATTCCCAGCCGGGCGATGGCCGCAGGAGGGCGCCCGGTGATCTCCTGGCCCCGATACAGGACCCGGCCCCGCACAGGGCGCAGAAGGCCGGAGATCACCCGCAGCGTGGTCGTCTTGCCCGCCCCATTCGGCCCCAGGAGGGCCACCACTTCGCCCGGCCCAAGGGTCAGGGACAGGCCATGCAGGGCACGGATCGCCCCGTAAGCGGCCTCCACATTACGCAGCTCCAGAACGGCCGGACCGTCCAAGGAAGGCCTCCAGAACCAGAGGGTTGTTGCGGATCTCCTCGGGGGTCCCCTCCGCCAGCAGGGTGCCGGAGCTCAGGACGTGCAGGCGGGGGCAGAAGCGCATCACCACCGGCATGTCATGGGCGACCATCACGATGGCCATCCGCCGCTCCCGGTGCAGCCGGCTCAGCAGATCGATCAGCGCCTCGCTCTCCTCCGGATGCAGCCCCGCCGTCGGCTCGTCCAGCAGGAGCAGCGATGGCTCCAGGGCCAGGGCGCGAGCGATCTCCACCCGTCGCTGATCTCCATAAGAGAGGGCGCTGGACGGCCGGTGGGCCAGATGGGCGATCCCCATTTGCTCCAACAGGGCCATCGCTCGCTCTCGCAGCATACGAACCCGCCGGTGCCCCGGTCCGAAGCCGAACAGCGTGGATAGCACGTCCGGAGGATGGTGGACCGTCATGGCCACCATGACGTTTTCCAGGGCTGTCAGAGAGGGAAACAGCCGGATGTTTTGAAAAGTCCGGGCGATCCCCAGCTTCGGGATGCGATGGGTGGAGAGGCGCGTGAGATCCTGCCCGCGGAAGCGAATGTGCCCTCCATCCGGCCGGATGAAGCCGCTCAGCAGGTTGATCAGCGTCGTCTTGCCGGCACCGTTCGGCCCGATCACCCCCAGGATCTCCCCCTCCTGAAGGGTGAGCCGGTAATCCCGTAACGCCACCACCCCCTGGAACCGCTTGGTTAACCCCTCAACCTCCAATAGGGGGATAGATGGAGAAGAGATCCCGGCCCCCTCCCGTAAGGGGTGCCCCATCGTATGGGATGGGGCAAATGATATCGACTTCATCGTCCGGCCCCCCTCGACGACTTAATGCACAAATGTGAACTTGGGTTCAATTTTGGCTTATTGTATGGAGATGGAGGGGATCTGTCAAGCGCTCCTCTTTACTCTTGGAAGTTACGCTGCTGGCCGCTTTCGGAGGGCTGTGGGGGACACCGGAGGCGCCCTGTCCGGCCCCCGAAGCCTCCACAGGAGCATCCCGGAGTGTCGAAAACTTGACCTTCCAGTTAACTGGAAGGTTTACACTGGTGTGGGGTGTGTGAGGGACATTCTGGGAAATCCCGGGGATCGGAGGTCCGAGATAACTGCTTCCCTCCACATGCGGATCGGCGGCATGCATTGCTCACTGTGCGAGGCATCGATCCGCCGCGCCCTATCGCGCCTTCCGGGCGCTCTGGAGGTCCATGTCAGCGTGGCGCACGGCGAGGCCCTGGTGCGCTATGACCCGGAGCGGGCGAGGCCGGAGGATTTCTACCGGACGCTGGAAGCGCTGGGCTTTACGGTGCAGCCTCCCGAGGAAGCCGCGGCGCTTGCCCGGGAGGAGGCGGAGCTCCAAACCGCCCGGCGGAAGGTGATGTGGGCAGGCCTTGCGCTGGGGATCGGGAGCGGCCTGATGGGGTTTCGCCTCCTCATCGGCCCTCATCCCCTCGGGATGGCCGGAATGGCCGCCCTGGCCTTTGCCATGGCCCTGGGCCCGGCCCGCTTCATTCTGCGCAACGGCCTTCAATCCCTGCGCCGTCGAATCCTCAATCAGGACGTGCTGGTCCTAACAGCGGCCCTCGCGGGTCTGATCGGCGGGGGGGTGGGCGTGCTGGATCCATCCTTTCCGGCAGGCGCCTTCCTGGGCACCACGGTCTTTGTGCTGGCCTTCCATATTATCGGCGGCTACTTCTCCGTGCGCGTGCACGTTCAGGCCTCCCAGGCGGTGCGCCGTCTTCTTCAACTCCAGCCGGAACAGGCCAACCGGATCCGGCCGGATGGGAGCGAGGAAACGATCCCGGCTTCCTGGCTACAGCCAGGGGATCGCATCCGGGTGCGCCCGGGGGAGCGGATCCCGGCCGATGGAATCGTGCGCGCCGGCGCCTCAGCGGTTGATGAAAGTCTGCTCACGGGGGAACCCCTGCCGCGCGATCGGCTTCCCGGAGATCCGGTGATCGCCGGATCGATCAACCTGAGCGGTGCCCTGATCGTGGAGGTGACCCGCGTGGGGGAGGAGACCTTCCTGCGTCAGGTCGCCCGGCTGGTGGCGGAAGCCCGGGCCATGAAACCCGGGATCCTTCGCCTGGTCGATCGGGTGCTTCTGATCTATGTCCCCGCGGTTTTCGCCGCAGCCCTGGCCGGCTTCCTGCTCTGGACCGCGGGTCCGGTGCTAATGGGAAGGGCGCCGGATCCGACCCGTGCCCTCTTCGCCCTGCTGACCGCGCTGGTGATGGGATATCCCTGCGCCCTGGGCATGGCCACCCCGCTGGCGATGATCCGGACCAGCGGGGAGGCGGCCGCGCGGGGCATTCTGATGCGCTCCCCAGAGGCTTTTCACGTCTTCAAAGACGTCAAAGCCATTCTCCTCGATAAGACCGGAACATTGACCGAAGGCCGGCCGGCATGGATGGCGGCGATCCCTCTAATCGGCGATGAGCTGGAACTGCTGCGATGGGCGGCGGAGGCCGAGCTCCCCTCCGAACATCCCCTGGCCCGAGCGATCGTAGCGACCGCTCGAGCTCGGGGGATCCAGCCCTCCGAGCCGGAGGCCTTCATCGCTCTCCCCGGTCAGGGGGTGATCGCTCACGTGAAGGGTCATGAAGTCCGGGTGGGAACGCCGGCCTTCCTTGAGAAACAGGGCCTGGATGTGAGCGCAGCCCTCCCGGCGCTGGCCGCTCAGGAGGCGATGGGTCGGACCACCGTGCTGGTGGCGGTGGATCGGAGGGTGATCGGGGTCCTCGCCTTCGGGGATCCGCTGAAGCCGGACGCCGCGCAGACCCTCGCAGCGTTGCGCCATCTGGGCGTGGAGCCCATACTGGTCTCCGGCGATAACCCGGGGGCCGTCCGCGCGGTCGCGGAGGCCCTGGGCATCACCCGGGCATGGGCAGGGCTCCTTCCCCAGGAGAAGATCGAGATCGTCCGGCAGCTCCAGCGTCAGGGGCTGAGGGTAGCGTTCGTCGGGGACGGGATCAACGACGCGCCAGCCCTGATGCAGGCGGATATCGGCATCGCCATCGGGACAGGAGCCGACATCGCCCTGGAGGCAGCGGACATCGTGATCGTCGGGAAACGCCTGCAAGCCCTGGTGGAGGCTCTTCAGCTTTCCCGGGCGAGCGATCGCCTTGCCGCCACCAATGTGGGGCTGGCCCTGGGCTTCAACGGCATGGGGGTGCTGGCGGCCCTCACCGGGCGCGTGGACCCGATATGGGCGATGCTGGCCATGGGGCTCAGCGTCTCCACCGTGTGGCTCCGATCGATCTCCAGCCGCCTGCTGGAATCCGCGCCCTGACCCGGGCGCTGGATTCCCTTTTTACATTAACTTGACATTGTTAAATTCGGGCTCTTTGACCTCTCCCAACTGCCAAAGACGGCCTTGTAGCGCAGGCGTTCAGCCTGCGCCGCGGGCGCAAGCCCGCGTTCACCGTCTTATACGGGCGGAAGCCCGTGCTACGTCACGGCGGCACG
>BEHY01000022.1 GCA_002898735.1 Candidatus Thermoflexus japonica | reverse complement strand
GGAGGCGATGGCCCAGCTGGCGGAGCGGGTGGGGCGTCTGGAGGAGGTGGTGGCGCAGCAGGCGGAGCGGATCGGGCGTCTGGAGGAGGCGGTGGCCCGTCTGGCCGAGGCGCAGGCGCGCACGGAGGAGCGGGTGGCCCGCCTGGAGGAGGCGATGGCCCAGCTGGCGGAGCGAGTGGCCCATCTGGAGGAGGCGATGGCCCAGCTGGCGGAACGGGTGGCCCGTCTGGAGGCTCGCATGATTCGGATGGAGGAACGATTGATGCGCCGCCTGACCGCCTTCGGGGCTCGCTGGGGGTTGCGCAGCGAAAGGGCCTGGCGGGAGGGGATGCGCGCGGTGCTGGAAGCAACCGGCTTCGAGGTGGAACGATGGGTGGCCTTCGATGCCGCGGGCGTGGTGTTCGATTCCCCTTCCGATGTTGAGCTGGATGTGATCGTCCGGGATGGAAAAACCATCATCGTAGAATTGAGGACATCGGTGAGCCGGGAGGCGCTCCCCACCATGGAGCGGAAGGTGAAATTCTATGAGCAACAGACGGGCCGGAAGGTGGACCGGAGGATCCTGATCACCCCCTGGTATGAACCCGGGGCGGACGCGATCGCCCGCCGGTGGGGATGGGAGCTCTATGGAGAGCCCGAGGAGCTCCAAATCGAGGAATGAGCGCTTGCGCGCCGAGAAGGGATGGAGTCGGTTTCCCATGAGGACAGGAAAGGAGACCGGGAGGGTGGAGCAATCGGCCGGACTACAGGCTCCATCCTCCCGGTTATGGGTGCTCCTGGGCGTGGACGGAAAGCACATGGCGATTCCCGTAGCGCCGGATCTGGACCCAGCGGGCTTCGTCTACCCCGTGCTCCAGAAGACGGATCAGAAGATCCATTAAATCGGTCTCCGTGATGATCCCTATCAGCCTCCCCTCCTCAACCACAGGAACCCCTCCGAATTTGTGATCCCGCATCAGGCGAACTACCTCGACCAGGGGAGTATCCGGGGATACGGTGATGGGATCCGGTGTCATGCATGCCCGCACCGGCACGTGTTCCAGGAGCAGCTGGTCGGAACGGCGCTCATGGAGCACCAGGGGGGAGTTCAGGGCTAAACGCACATCCCGATCCGTAATGATCCCTACCAGCCGCTCCCCCTCCACCACCGGGAGCCGCCGGCATCGGCGGGAGCGCATCTTCTCCACGGCCACACCCAGAGGATCGTCCGGCCGGACTGTGACCGGATTGGGGGTCATGATATCCCGAGCGACGAGCATCCTTGAGCTCTCCCTGCAAAAGATTGCTGAACTCCTTATTGATCAGACGTGCTCTCCACAGCGGCGGAGCAGCTCCTCCCAGCGGCGATCCACCTCCGCCTGAATCTCTGCTACCAGGTTCTGATATTCCGGCTGGAACAAATGGGCGAAGCGTCCCTGGAGCTTCAGATATTCCGTGATCGGGAGCTTACGCCGTGGACGATAACTCAGGCGCCAGACCCCATTTTCGACCTCGAAGAGAGGCCAGTAACAGGTCTCTACGGCCATCCGGGTGACCTCCAGGGTCAAAGCCGGGTCATGGCGCCAGCCCCGATTGCAATCGGCCAGAACGTTCAGAAAAGCGGGGCCATCCGCCGCAACCGCCTTTCGCACCTTGGACATCAGATCCTTCCAGTGGGAAGGGGCCGCCTGGGCGACATAAGGGATTCGATGAGCCGCGATGATCCCGGTAAGATCCTTGCGCCACTGAGGCTTACCGGGCATCACCGCTCCAACCGGCGTCGTGGTGGTCCAGGCCCCTCGCGGGGTGGCGCTGGAGCGCTGGATGCCCGTGTTCATATAGCCTTCGTTATCCAGGCAAACGTAAAGGAATTTGTGCCCCCGTTCCAGAGCTCCGGAAAGCGCCTGGAGGCCGATATCGTAGGTTCCCCCATCTCCGGCGAAAGCCACAAACACGACACGGCGATCCTCCGGGATGGCCCGGCGGCGGATTAAAGCGCGATACGCGGCCTCGACCCCTGCAGCCACGGCCGCGGTGTTTTCGAAGGCGACATGGATCCACGGGACCCGCCAGGCGGTGTAGGGGAAGATCGTGGTAGAGACTTCCAGGCAGCCGGTGCCATTGATCACGACCACCGGATCATCAATGGCCAGAAGGACCTGTTTCACGATAATTGCCTCGGCGCATCCTGCGCACAGACGATGCCCGCCGGAGAGGGGCGTTCGCTTTTCCGATAGCACTTTCAGGTTCAACGGTGTTGCAGCCATCACAGCCTCCTCCTCCCAACCCCTGGGAAAGATCGAAGGACAGCTTTGAAGGACCTGCGCCGTTGGGCTCGAACTCGTGAGATGGGATGGCCTCTCCGCTTTGAAATTCTTTGGTCTGGGCCGGCCCAGACCGAGAAGTCCCCTGAGGAAACCAACGGCATAGCTCCTTGAAAGCACGAGCCCACTAATCGCCGGCGATCGTCGCCTCCGGGAGCCAAAGCGCCCATTCCGCGGGGGTGGGCAGTGGTGCCTCTCCTCGGACCCCCACATAGGTCACCGGACGGGTGATCATCCCGCGCTCGGCGATCTGCATCAGGTCCGTGAAAATCCCTTCAATCTCCGAAGGGGTGATGTCCCGTCCGCCCAGCCCAAACACGTAGTTGGCGATCGGGATATGCAGGCCGTGACGATATGCGGCCGCCAGCATGTCCAGCCACAGCGGTCCTCCGTTTTCCATCGCCCCAAAGGCGATGGCCCGGTCCATCACCCCGATGGCTCGCACATGCCGGAGCGCCTCGATCAGCTCATGATCCGGGAAAGGACGGTAGACCCGGGGCTTGAGCAGGCCCACTCGCCATCCCAGGCGCCGCAGATTGTCCACCGCCACCCGGGCGGTCCCGGCAGTGGAGGAGAGCACCACGAGGGCCACCTCCGCGTCCTCCAACCGGTAGGTCTCGAAGAGACCGTAGCGGCGACCGAAGCGCCGGGCGAAATCCTCTGCTACCTCCAGAATGGCTTCCTTCGCCCGGCGCATTGCTTCCACCTGATGGCGCTTGTGCTCGAAGTAGTAGTCGTAAAAATCCAGCGCCCCGAACGTCAGTGGACGCTCCAGGTTCAGAAGAGTGCAGGCGGGTTGATAGGTGCCCACAAAGGCACGCACAGCATCATCCTCTTCAATCCACACGCGCTCCACCGCATGGCTGGTGATGAAGCCGTCCATCATCACCATCACCGGCAAGCGGACCTGGGGATGCTCGGCGATGCGGACAGCCTGGAGGGTGTTATCATAGGCTTCCTGGGCGTTCTCCGAGTAGATCTGGATCCATCCGGCGTCCCGGGCACCCATCGAGTCCGAGTGATCGCAGTGGATGTTGATCGGGGCGGAGAGGGCGCGGTTGACCACAGGCATGACAACCGGGAGCCGCATGGCAGCAGCGATGTAAAGGATCTCCCACATCAGCGCCAGCCCCTGCGAGGAAGTGGCGGTCATCGCTCGGGCGCCCGCAGCTGCGGCCCCCACACAGGCGCTCAGGGCGCTATGCTCGCTTTCCACCTGGAGGAACTCCGTGGACACCTCCCCATCCGCCACAAACTGGGCGAAGGTCTGCACGATCCCCGTCTGAGGGGTGATCGGGTAAGCGGCTACAACGTCGGGAGCGATCTGCTTCATTGCATAAGCCACCGCCTCGGTGCCTTCCAGTGCCATCCATCGGCCCATGGTGCACCTCCCTATACCGCCGCCACGACGCGGGATTCCTCCACCATAATGATCGCCTTCGGCGGACAAACGGCCGCGCAGATCCCGCAACCCTTGCAGTGCGCCTCATCAAAACCCAGGAACTGCCCGCCCGCTACCCGGATCGCGTCATCCGGGCAGTAGAGCCAGCAGTAGAGACAATGGGTGCATTTCTCCATCTCCACGACCGGCCGGAATGTCCGCCAGTCCCCGGTTCGGTAAGCGATGGCGTTCCCGGCATCCAGGATCAGTCCCCCCCGGGGCAGCTCGAACCAGGGAAGGGCCATCCCACCCGACGGGACTTCGATGGGACGTTCGCCGGGCGAGGCCTGCCCCGGATCGATCCGCACCTCTTCGAACCCCCGACGCACTGCCTCCAGGTTGGCCCGGACCACATCCTCTCCAAATTTCGCAGCGAGATGATGACGGATATGGCGGGTGAGATCCTCAAGGGAAAAAAGGCCGGTCAATCGGGCCAGAGCCCCCAGCAGGGGCGTGTTTGGAAGGTTCCGCCGTAAAACTTCCAGAGCGATGCGGGTGGCGTCGAGCAGGGCCAGATGGCCCTTGTAACCTCCCACCCGACGCCGGACGAACTCAGGGGGCAACGCGGAGTTCACGATCAGCCAGCCGTCCGGCTTCAGACCTTCCAGTAGCGAGGGATCACCGAGCAGCGTCTCGTCCAGGACGATCACCAGATCCGGGGCTTTCACCGGGGAATGGAGGGAGATCGGCGAGCGGCTGAGGCGGGTATAGGCCCGAATGGGCGCTCCGCTGCGCTCTGGACCATAGTCTGGGAACGCCTGGATGAAGTAACCGGCCTCCATGGCCGCCTCAGCCAGCAACCGTGCGGCGGTCACCACCCCCTGCCCGCCGCGCCCGTGCCATCGGATTTCGATCATCTCCTGCATCATTTGACCCTCCTGGAGGCATGCGCGCGCTTAAATTTGATCGTGTATGGCCCCCGCAGGACTTACACTGTTGAGCTCAGGTGCAGGAAAGCAGAAAGTTACTTCCGTTATAGGGCTGGGCGGACCACCCCTCGACGGCCCGCTCAACCTCAAAGCCCTCAGGAGGAGTCCCACTGCGACCTCCCTCATTTACAACTGTAGAAGAGATCATTGAACGCTCCAGTGATCTCCAGCAAGGTTTTTATGTGAAGAATGTCGCTGAATGATATTCCAGTCGTAACGCCCGGATGGTTCCCTCAACGATGTTTTTTTAGCCCCTGATAGGATCTCAACGTATCCCCAAACCTTCAGGATTTCTCCCTGAGATCTTCACAGGATCTTCAAAAGCTCCTGGCACCATGGGATCGGAAACTGCTCGGTTGCCATGGTGGCGACGGGCGGCGGGTTTGGGACCTGCGCCTCCCGCGTCGCTTCGCAGCGCGGGAAGAGAGCCTGCCTTCCATCCCTAAACCTCTGGGGCAGGTCCTGTGGAGACGAAGCCTGAGAGCAGGAGGTCGCGATGAATCGCTGGAAGATCTGGATCGGTTTGGGTCTCTTCGCCGGCCTGATCATCCCCGCGCTGATCAGCGCGGGGATGGTTCGCGCTAACATCGTTGAGAGCCCAGCTCCCTATCCTGCTGGGGCACCGATCACCTCTACTGTCCCCATCCCCAGGTTGGGGTTCGGGGGCTGGTGGGGGATGGGCCCGATGATGGGCCATTGGGGCGGGGGGCCTCTGGCGTCCCAGCCGTTGACGGCTCCCGCTCCCTTCGGAGGATGCCCGATGATGAGCGGGAGCTGGGGGCCCATCGGGTCGACGGCTCACACCCCGATCTCCGATGAGGAGGCGGTGCGCATCGCCCGGGAGGCCATTGCCGCCTATGGGAACCCGGATCTGGAGCTGGCCGAGGTGATGGCTTTCGACAATCACTTTTACGCGCAGGCCCGGGAACGGAGCACCGGTCGTTACGCGTTCGAGTTTCTGATCGATCGCTATACCGGCGCTGTTCACCCCGAGCCCGGGCCCAATATGATGTGGAATACACGCTATGGGATGATGGGAAGGGGCATGATGGGCGGCGGGTTCTTCTCGTCTGGGGAGATGAGGCTTTCCCCGGAGGAGGCGCGCCAGCGGGCCCAGGCTTATCTGGACCGAGCTATGCCCGGGGCCATCGCCGATGAGGAGGCCGATCCCTTTTATGGCTATTACACCCTGCACATCCTCCGGGATGGGCGGATCATCGGGATGCTCAGCGTGCATGGCTCAACGGGTCAAGTGTGGGTGCATACCTGGCATGGGAACTTCCTCCGGATGGTCTACGGGCACGAGGGGGAGCACTGAACGGTTCCCCTCCCGGAGGAAAGGCGCGAAGGACCTATGGTCCGAAGTCCAGTGATTAAATAAATGAGGGAGGAAACCATGAGCCGGAACTGGATCTGGGTGCTGGTTGGGGTTGTGGTCCTGGTGCTGGTCATCGGGGCGCTGGGTTTTCTCACAGGCCCCGCCTGGGGCTGGGGATGGGGCTGCCCGGGCTGCCCGATGATGGGCCGGTGGGGCTGGGGATTCGGCGGCATGGGCTGGGGGATCGGGTTGCTGATGATGCTGCTGGGCCTGCTGATCCCGCTGCTGCTCCTGGGCCTGGGCATCGCTGCGGTGGTCTGGGTGGTGCAGCAGGTCACGCGTTCGAGCGGCCCTTCCGCATCGGTGATGCCAGCCGCTCGCTGCCCGCAGTGTGGCCGTCCCGTCCAGCCGGACTGGGCGCACTGTCCGTATTGCGGGGCTCCGCTGGCCGGAGGCCCATCCTGACCGCGCAGGGGGTGGGGGGCCGGTGACTTCGCCGCCGGCCCCTTATGCCACCCCCGCATGGGCGGCTGAACGCTGGATCGCTCTGTAGGGCTCCGATAGGGTTGCCGGGGCCTTCCCGAACCCCGGGTGGGGGCGGGTGCGTCGAAGGCGTGTTCATCCATTTTGGGACTGCGGGAGCGCTGGAAGCGGCCCCCACCCTCGAACGGTGGGGGGTCAACTGCCTTTTCAAGGATCCGGACGGCCTCATCCTGAGTTCATCACGGGGCGAGGCGTTGGCCACTCAGGATATACCCCGGACACGCGTCTTTGATCCTGGTGAGGGGGGCCGAAGCGGTGAAGACGATTTTGCTGGTTGAGGACGAGCCCCGGATGCGTCAGGTGGTTCGGGCTTATCTGGAGCAGGCAGGGTTCCAGGTCATCGCGGTGGGGGATGGGCCCTCGGCGCTCCATGCCTTTCGTCGGGAGCAGCCGGATCTCATCGTCCTGGACCTGATGCTGCCGGGCATGGACGGATTCGAGATCTGCCGCACGATCCGACGGGAATCCGGGGTTCCGATCATCATTCTGACCGCGCGGGTGGAGGAGGAGGATCGCGTGGTGGGTCTGGAGCTGGGGGCGGATGATTACATCACCAAGCCTTTCAGCCCCCGGGAGCTTGTCGCACGGGTGCGTGCCGTCCTGCGCCGGGCCCAGGGCGAGGTGTCCCCGCCGGCGGTGATCCGGATCGGCGATCTCACGATCGATCTGGAGCGGCGAGAGGTGCGGGTGGGGGAGCGGGAGGTGCACCTGACGCCGACGGAATTCGAATTGCTGGCCACCATGGCCCGCCATCCCGGCCGCGTCTTCACCCGCCTGCAACTGCTGGAACGGATTCAGGGAGTCGCCTATGAGGGGTATGAGCGGACCATCGACGCTCACATCAAAAACCTCCGGCAGAAAATCGAGCCGGACCCGAAGAATCCCCAGTATGTGCTGACGGTATATGGGGTCGGGTATAAGCTTCGAGCAGCGGATTGATGGGTGGAAGCGGCGAATCCGCTCACCGCTCTGCTCGAACTTTTTACATCTTAATCTCCAGGCGGATCGCGATGCGAGGTCTATGGGTGAAGCTGAGCCTGGCCTTTGCCGGGGTGGTCATCCTGAGTCTGCTCCTTACATCCCTGCTGATCGGCCTGGCCACCGCGGGCGAGTTCGGGGTGTATGTGGCCCAGGGGAACCGCCGCTGGGCGGAGGCCCTGGCGCCTGCCCTTGCGAATTACTATCTCCGGAATGGGGGATGGGAAGGCGTGGAGTCCCTCCTGGATCCATCGAGCCTGATGATGCCGGGAATGGGCCCGATGCATCACCCGATGGGGATGAGCGGCGTTGCGATGTGGCGGATGATGGGCCACCGATTGATCCTGGCGGATGAAACCGGGTGGGTCCGATTGGATTCCGAAGGGACGTGGGTGGGCACCCTTCTGCCAGAAGCTGTCCGGAACGCAGGGGCTCCCATCTGGGCGGGGGACCGGATTGTTGGATGGTTGCTGATCGGGGACGCGGGCAGCCTGTCCGATCCTTCCGCGCAGTTCCTGGGGCGGGTGGGGTGGGCGATCGGCTGGAGCGCTTTTGTGGGGATGGTCCTGGCTCTGGGGGCGGGCACGCTGGTTTTTTCCCGTCTGGTGCGACCGTTGCGGGCGCTCCAGCAGGCCTCTCGCCGGATCGCCGCCGGGGATCTGAACGCGCGGATTCCCGCTCAGGAAGCGGGGGAGCTGGGGGAGGTCGCCCAGGCGTTTAACCGGATGGCCGAGGCGCTGGCCCGGGCAGAGCAGCAGCGACGCCAGATGCTGGCGGACATCGCCCACGAGTTGCGCACCCCGCTGGGGATCCTGCAGGGCCACCTCGAAGCCCTCCTCGATGGCGTGCTTCCCCTGGAGCTGGAGCAGATCGCTCAGATCCATGACGAGGTGCGTCATCTCGCTCGTCTGGTGGAAGATCTGCGTTTGCTGACCCTGGCGGAGGCGGGACAATTGCGGCTGGACCGGGAGATGGTGGATCTGAAACGTCTGATCGAGGAAGCGGTGGACGGCATTGCCCTCCAGGCCGCGGAGAAGGGGCTCCGTCTGGAAGTCCAGCTGCCCGGGGAGCTGCCGCCGATCCTGGCGGATCCGACCCGTCTCCGGCAGGTGCTGATGAACCTGCTGACCAATGCCGTTCGTTATACGCCTTCCGGGGGGCAGATCGTTGTGAGGGCTCAGGATATGGGGGATGCCGTTCACGTCAGCGTGCGCGATACCGGTATCGGGATTGCCCCGGAGGATCTCCCGCATATTTTTGATCGCTTCTATCGGGCCGGGAAATCCCGGGCGCGCTCCGATGGGGGATCCGGCCTGGGCCTGGCGATCGCCAGGCATCTGATCGAAGCCCATGGGGGACGCATTGGGGTGGAGAGCGCGCCCGGAGAGGGCACATGTTTCTTCTTCACGCTCCCGCGTCAGGAACCGGATCGGGGTGTCTCCCCGATTCGCCGGTCTGTCAGGGATGCCGGTTGAAAGCGACCGGAATCTTGATGGTTTCAGGGGTTGGGTGGGTACCTTCGGCACCCCGTGTAACCCTGCGGGTCTCTATTCGGGAAGCCCGCCGCGTAATCCCGAATGCGACGGGGCCGTGGCTTGACAAATCCGTTCAGGTCCGTATAATGTGGAATCAAACTCAGAGGGACAGGGGTTCCTGAGAATGCAGGCCCGGCATTTCGCGAGCGCCCTCCATGCCTACTGGCGGTATTACTTTTATTACTTTGCCGCGCGTCCGGCGGGGCCGCTCGCGTATGCCACCTGACGTCCTGTTCGAATTCCCGTAATTTTCACCATCGGCGCGGAGCGGCTCCCCAGAGCCCCCGCGCCGATGGTTTTTTATAGGGGGGCGCATGCTCTACGGCATCCGCGGCGCGATCACCGCCGAAGCCAACACCCCCGAAGCGATCGCTTCGGCAACCCGGCGGTTGCTGGAATCCATCGTCCGGGCCAACCGGCTGGCCCCGGGGGAAATTGTGGCCGCCTGGTTCACGACCACCCCGGATCTCACCGCGGCTTTCCCGGCCTCGGTCGCCCGGGAGATGGGCTGGACCCACGTCCCGATGCTGTGTGCCCAGGAGATCCCGGTCCCGGATGCGCTCCCCCGCTGTATCCGCGTTCTGCTCCTGGTTCACCCCCAGCGCCCCTTCCACCCCATTCCGGTTTATCTGGGAGAAGCCCAGCAGCTCCGGCCTGATCTCGCAAACGGCTTTGCATCTCCGGAGGCGGCGGATCCCCCGGAGCCGGCCCCGATCGCCCCCCGGGTGGCCTTTCAGGGGGAGCCGGGGGCTTATTCCCATGAGGCCGCGCTGCGCTTTTTCGGGCTGGATCTGACGTTGCTCCCGTGCCGCACCTTCGCAGAGGTGGCCCAGGCCGTGGAGGCCGGTCGGGCGGATTTCGGAGTCCTGCCGGTGGAGAACTCCACGGCGGGCTCGATCAATGCGGTCTACGACCTGTTGCTGGATCGGGATCTCCGGATCTGGGGGGAGGTGATCCTTCGGGTGCGCCATTGCCTGCTGGCGCCGCCCGGGACGGCCCTTGCGGATATCCGCGCGGTTCGCTCCCATCCTCAGGCTCTGGAGCAGTGCGCTCGCTTCATTGAACGACATGGCTGGGAGGCCCTGGCCGCCCATGACACGGCCGGCAGCGCCCGGATGCTGGCGGAGCGCCCGGAGCCTGGGATCGCGGTCATCGCCGGCCGCCTGGCTGCGGAGCGCTATGGCCTGGCGATCCTGGCCGAGGGTATTGAGGATGATCCGGAGAACGCTACCCGCTTCTTCATCGTCAGCACCCGGGAGCCGCCCCGAGCGAAGCGCAACAAGACCTCCATTGTGTTCAGCACCCGACATGTCCCCGGGGCTCTCCATGCCTGCCTGGGAGAATTCGCCACGCGGGGGATCAATCTCACCAAGCTGGAATCCCGGCCCCGGCGCGGGCGGCCCTGGGAATATGTGTTCTATGTGGACTTTGAGGGTCACTGGCAGGACCCGGCGTGTCGAGAGGCGCTTCTGGGGCTTCTCCAGCGCGCCTCCTTTATGAAATTGCTGGGCTCTTATCCCGCTGCGGAAGAAACGCTCACGGCATCTGTAGAGGAGGGAGGGCAACCATGATCGTGGAATGCGCCGCCGATGTGGATCCCCGGGTGATCCAGCGGCTGGTGGACCACCTTCAATCCCGCGGGAAGCCTGTCCACTGGGTCCATGGGCCGCAACCGGTGCTGGTTTGCCCCGATGAGCACGACCTGGATCCCCACGAGCTCCAATCCTGGCCGGGGGTCCGGCGGGTGATCCCGGTCCGTCACGCGTTTCAACTGGCGGCCCGGGATTACCGGCCGGAAGGCACCCAGATCCGGGTCGGGGAAGTCCTCATTGGGGGCGAGGAGCCGGTCTTCATCGCGGGCCCCTGCGCGGTGGAATCCCGTTCCCAGTTGCTGGAAACGGCCCATGCCGTTCGGGAAGCGGGGGCCCATATGCTGCGGGCCGGCGCGTTCAAGCCCCGCACCTCCCCGTATTCCTTCCAGGGCCTGGGCTTCGAAGGGCTGGAGTTGCTGGCGGAGGCGCGGGCCGAGACCGGGCTCCCGGTGGTGACAGAGGTGATGGCCCCGGAGGAGGTTCCCCTGGTCGCGGAGGTGGCGGATGTTTTGCAGATCGGCGCGCGGAACATGCAGAACTTCAGCCTGCTTAAAGCGGTGGGCCGCCAGCCGAAGCCGGTGCTTCTCAAACGGGGGATGAGCTCTACCATCGAAGAATGGCTGCTGGCGGCGGAATATGTGATGGCTTATGGGAACTTCAACGTGATCCTGTGCGAGCGGGGGATCCGCACTTTTGAGCGGATGACCCGGAACACCCTGGACATCAATGCGGTGCCGGTTGTGAAGCGGCTCAGCCATCTGCCGGTGCTGGTGGATCCCAGCCACGGCACGGGGGATGCAGCGTATGTGATCCCGATCGCCCGGGCGGCCATCGCGGCAGGGGCGGATGGCCTGTTGACCGAGGTCCATATCCGCCCGGAGGAGGCCTGGTCGGATGGCCGTCAATCCCTTACTCCCGAGGCCTTCGCCCGCATGGTCCGGGAGGTGCGGGCCGTGGCCCGTGCCCTGCGGGTCGTGCAGTAAAGCCTGGTCCGGCCGGAGGGGCGCAGAGATCCCGCAGGAAGCGGCTGGTGAAGCCCCTCCGAAAAATCCCCCTGGAGCTTACTGCACGCGTGGGCCGGCATTCGTTTATTCTCTCGGTCGAGCGACGACAATGAAGGACTTCCGCTGGGGTATCATCGGTCTGGGCCTGATCGGGGGCTCCATCGCCCGGCGGCTGGCCCAGCAGGGCGTCCGGGTGCTGGGAGCGGATCGAGATCCGGCAACGCAGGGGGAAGCCCGGGCTTCCGGGGTCTTTGAGGCCCTGCTGGATCCCCCCGCGCTGGTCACCGTCGCGGATGGCGTGATCCTGGCGACGCCGGTCGGGGCCATCGAGGAGCTCCTGAAGTCTCTCCCCTGGCGACCCGGCCAGCTGGTCCTGGATACCGGGAGCACCAAGCGGCGGATTGTGGCCGCGATGGCGCGGTTGCCAGAGGGGGTATGTGCGGTGGGCGGGCATCCTATGGCGGGGAGGGAGCGCTCGGGTTTCCTGGCGTCCGACCCCGAGCTCTTCCTCGGGAAACCGTTTATTCTGGTGCCGACTCCCCGGACGACGCCGGAGGCGGCGGCGCGGGCGGAGGAGCTGGTCGCCGTTCTGGGGGCACGTCCCATCTGGATGGACGCGGAGGTCCACGATCGGCGGGTGGCCTGGGTAAGCCATCTTCCCTATGTGACCGCCATGGCGCTGATGGCCGCGGCGGAGGCCGCAGGGGATCCGGCCCTGTGGGAGATCGCGGCTTCCGGATTCCGGGATGCCACCCGGGTAGCGGGCAGCGATCCGCGCATGATGGGCGAAGTGGTGCGAAGCAACGCGGATGAGCTCGGTGCCGCTCTGGAGGCCCTCTGCCGGATCCTCGCCCGCTGGCGGGATGATCTGCGCGCATCCCCGCCGGTGTTGCCTCCGGAGTGGGAACGCCTGGCAGCCCGGCGTCGGGCGCTTCGTTTCCCCGGCTCGTGAGCCTCAGGTTTCCACCTCAGGAATTGCAGGGCGGCCACTTCGCCGCCACCCCTCCATCCCCTTTCTCTGGGGGAGCGGTGTTCGATCCTTCCCAGGCGGCGAGATAAGCCCGAACGAGGGCGCCGGGATCGTCCGCGGTCATCACGGCGCCCAGGACCGCGATCCCGGCTGCGCCGGCTTCCCGGCATGCGCGGGCGTTCGCGGGGGTGATTCCCCCCAGGGCGACCACCGGGATGGACACGGCGCGGGCCACCTCGCGGAGGGCCTCCAGCCCCAGGGCCGGTCCATAGCCCGGCTTGCTGATAGAGGGGAAGATCGGGCTCAGGGTGATGTAGTCCGCTCCTTCCTCTGCCGCCCGGAGGGCTTCTCCCAGGTTATGGGTGGAAACTCCTACCCAGCGCGCGGGGCCGACGATACGCCGGGCTTCGGCGATGGAAAAACCCTGAGGCAGATGCACCCCATCCGCCCCGCAGGCCGCTGCGACCGAAGCATGAGTGTTGACCACGACGAACGCTCCCGCGCGTCGGGCCCGTTCGACGATCGCCCCCACCAGCGCCGCCAGCTCGGCCTCCGGGAGGTCCTTCTCCCTCACCATCACCCAGCGCGCCCCGGCCGCTACGATCTCTTCGATGAGGGAAAGCAGCGGCCGGCGGGCCAGGTGGCGATCCGTGATCACCAGCAGCGGTGGCTGGGGGAGCCTCATACCTCGATGCGGTCCTCCATCGGGCTGGAGGGCACGGCGTAGAGGCGGCGGGGGATCCGGCCGGCCTCATAGGCCAGCCGTCCGGCCTCCACCGCCAGGCGCATCGCCCGCGCCATCTTCACCGGATCCCGCGCCTGGGCGACCGCCGTGTTCAGCAGCACCCCGTCGCAGCCCAGCTCCATAGCGATCGCCACATCCGATGCGGTCCCCACCCCGGCGTCCACGATCACCGGCACCGTGCACATCTGGCGGATCAGCCGGATGTTATACGGGTTCAGGATCCCCATCCCGGATCCAATGGGCGCCCCCAGGGGCATCACCGCCGCGCAGCCGATGTCCTCCAGCTTCCGGCACAGGATGGGATCATCCGTGCAATAGGGGAGGACCACGAAGCCGTCCTTCACCAGCTGGCGCGCGGCCTCCAGCAGCTGTTCGGCGTCAGGGTAGAGGGTCTCCTCATCGCCGATCACTTCCAGCTTGATCCAGTTCGTGCCCAGGGCCTCGCGGGCCAGGTGGGCGGTGAGCACCGCGTCCCGGGCGGTGTAGCATCCCGCGGTGTTGGGCAGGATGAAATAGCGATCCCGCAGCAGGTCATAGAGGTTCTCCCCATCGGCCCCGAAGCGGACCCGCCGGATGGCCACGGTCACGATTTCGGTTCCGCTCGCCTCCAGGGCGTTCAGCATCACCTGGAGGTTGGGATAGCGGGCGGTTCCGAGGATCAGGCGCGAACGGAACGCTCGCCCGGCGATCACCAGTCCTTCGCTCATCACAGGCCTCCTGTAAGGGGTAGAAGCCTGGGGGGTGAATCCCGGAGGAAAGGGCGGCCCCTTTTCTCCTGACAGGGACCCCCAGGATGGGCTTTCCATCTCCATCCGATTTATCCTCCGGCGACCGCGTGGACGATTTCCACCCGGTCCCCGGGCTGGAGCCGGACGTTCCCCCATTCCGGTCGGGGGATCACGGTGGCGTTGACGGCCACCGCAATGCCCGGACGATCGGGATCCAGGCCCAGGGCGGCCAGGAGTTCCCGAATCGTATGCGGTTGATATGGATGGGGTTGGCCGTTGACGATCAGGGTGGCCTCCATTAGAAGTCCCTCCTCCGCTCCAGGTGGAGAGGATCCTACTGCCGGCAGAATCGCGCGATCGTAAAAGGCCGGGCGACCTCCGGGAGGTCGCCATGGACGATCAGGTGATGAATGGCGTAAGCGGTGATGGGGGCCAGCAGGATGCCGTTGCGGTAATGGCCGGTCGCCATAATCAGCCCCTCCACCGCCGTTGGCCCCAGGATCGGCGCATCATCCCGGCTTCCCGGCCGGAAGCCCACCCACATCTCCACAATGGGAAGCTCATCGATCCCGGGCAGGATCTCCCATGCCCCCCGCAGCAGCCGGAAGATCCCTCCGGCGGTCAGCTGGGCATCGAACCCTTTTTCCTCCACCGTGGCCCCAATCAACAATCGACCGTCCCGTCGGGGAACCAGATAAGCATCCGGCCCCCATACTACATGTTGAAGCAGCGGCGCCTCGGGAGGCATCTGCACCGCCAGCATCTGACCCTTCACGGGCCGGACGGGGGGGCGGACCTCGGCAGGGAGCCCGGGGATCTGGGCGGACCATGCCCCGGCGGCCAGGATGACCGTGCGGGCCTCCAGGAATCCGTGGGCGAGGCGGACCCCGAGGACGCGGTTCTCATCGATCACGATCCCGGTCACCTCCGTGTGTTCCCGCAGCCGTCCGCCGGCCTTACGAAAGGCGTCGATCAGCGCCCGGGCCACCTTCCGGTTATCTACCTGATGGTCCTGCGGGCTGTAAATGGCCGCCACCACATGTCGGGAGAGGTGCGGCTCCATCCGTCGAGCCTCGTAGCCGGAGAGCCACTCGGTGGGCAGGTTCTGGCTGCGCTGGAATTCATAGAGGAACCTCAATCGTTCCGCGTCATCCCGATCGAGGGCGACCACCAGCGTCCCCTCATCGCGGTAGTCCACGGAGATCCCGGAGGCTGCCTCCAGCTCCCGGGCGAAGTCGGCCCACATATCGCGGCTGGCCCGCAACAGAGGAAGGAGCCCCTCCTCGCCGGGCTCCGCCTCGGCGTGAGGGGCCAGCATCCCGGCGGCCGCCCATGTCGCGCCCAGCCCGGCGCCGCCGCGCTCCAGGATCGTCACCGGGTATCCGGAGCGGGCCAGGAACCAGCCGATGGATAGCCCGCAGATCCCGCTGCCGATGATGAGGATGTCATCCATAGGCGCGCGCTCCCTTTGTCACAAGGGATCCCGGAGGATCAGGCCGTTCCCGGGCAGGGCCTTCCCCCGGTTCTCTTTCCGGCGATCTGGACGCGGATCGCGAGGCGGAGTGAAGGAGGGGATGGCGGGGATCGTCCGAAGGCGGTGGCGAAAAACCCATGGCGCGCCCGTCTTCCCTCCGCCGGCATGATCCGGATCAGGTTCCAGGGGTCGACGGCGGATACGGCCGTCCTCTCAGCCCGGCTCACCCGGACTCCCCCAACGGACCCGCGCCCGTGTATTCTCTTTTTGTTTTAAACCGGCCTGGAGCGGACGTCAATCTTTCGCTACTCATCCTCTCCCAGCGCCCGGCGGAGGCCGGCCAGATCGGTGATCCAGGCGATGCGGAACAGGAAGGCCCGCAGCGAGGGGCTCTGCTCCCACAGCCGGCGCACGCGCGGGCCGATGGGATCCTCCGCGCCCGCTGCCCCTTCCTCCGCCGCATAGGCGCCGTAGAAAGCGAAGTAGGCCTGGTTCAGCTTGCGGATCACATAGCCGTGTTCCAGGAAGACCCGGCGTCGAGCTTCCATATACAGTTCCGCCCGGCGGATTTCCCCCCGGGCCAGCAATCGTTCCACCACGGTGCGGGTTTTCGCCAGCTCCCGGCCGAAATGGAACGCCGGTCGTTCCTCCGGGGCGGGGGGCGAGTCCGTATGGGAGGCGGGCGGGGGGAGATCCTCCGGATAGAAACGGGCCAGCCACGCCCGCCCCAGGGCCTTCCCCACCAGATCCGCAGCGGTCTCGTTAATGGTGCGGGTTTCCGGGCGGTCGTAAAACCATCCCAGGGGCCACATGAAGAGCCAGTGATGGGTCCACTCGTGGGCGACCGCTTCGGTTAGATACGAGATGGAAGGGGTTTCCATAATCATCGCCGGGTAGAGGGCCAGGCCGCCCAGGGGGACAACCAGGGAAGACACGTTGAACGCTCCGTCGACACGTCGTTCGATCCGATCCATCTCATCCGCGGTGAGATCGGCCTGCAGGGGAAGGGCCGCTTGCTGAACGATCCGATCCCGGGGCGATACCACCAGCAGGTTGGGCATGGCGGTCAGGTGAAGGTTGACCGGGGGGATCGGGTAGCCCAGGAGGGTCAGTCCCTCCCTGTGAAGGAGAACGGCGAGCTGCTCCGCGAGGATGGCCTCCGCCAGGGGGCGCAGCGCTTCCAGCTTCCGGTGTTCCGCCTCCCATCGGCGCCGGAGCTCCTCCAGGATGGTCGGATCGGCCGGCTCCGGGCCGGCGATTCGATGTTCCAGATCCGCTGCGGCCCCCTGGGCGGCTTCCAGATGGTGCAGAAAACCCCGGAGCGCCCGATCCTGAGCCGCCTCATCCAGGAAAGCCTGAGGGGCTGCCGTGTCCAGGATCAGCTTCTCCCACCAGACGGAAAGGAGCCAGGTGGCGAGGTCGAAGCCGCGCCCGCTCAGCTGCAGGCTCACGCGATCCTCAAAGGAAAGGATGGGCTGCGAGGCCGAGAGGCTGAGGGCGAGCAAACCGATGAGGATGCCATCCAATCCTCGTCGCAGATGTGGGCGGATCCTTCGGAAGGTTTCGGGTTTCATCGATGGATCCGAAAGGATGCGGGAAGGTGGAGGGAAACGCCGCAGACGTCCTGCTCCGGATCAGGAAAGGCGCCCACTGATCGGATTTGGGGGTGGGGCCGTTCGGCGGCTCCCACCCCCAGGCGATGCTCCGCCGGCTCAGATGATCAGCGGCTCCTGCCAGGTCCCCCACACGGCCTTCAGCGCCCGGGTGATCTCCCCCAGGGTGGCGTAGGCCTTCACGGCGTCCAGGATGTAGGGCATGAGATTCACGTTCTCCCTGCGAGCGGCCTCCTGGAGGGCGGCCAGGGCCTGCCCCACGCGCTCGTTGTTGCGCTCCATCCGGAGCTTCTGCAGGCGCGCCCGCTGTCGGCGTTCCCCCTCCGGGTCCATCTGGAGGATCGGCGGCTTCACCTCTTCTTCTTCCACAAACTCGTTGACCCCCACGATGATCCGGCGCTTCTCATCGATCTCCTTCTGGTAACGATAGGCCGCGTCCGCGATCTCCCGCTGGAAGAAACCGGCCTCGATGGCCGGGATCACCCCGCCCAGCTCCTCGATCTTCCGGAAGTATTCATACGCCTGCTGCTCCAGGCGGTTGGTCAGGTATTCCACGTAGTAGCTGCCCCCGAGGGGATCGACGGTGTTGGTCACTCCGCTTTCGTAGGCGATGACCTGTTGCGTGCGCAGGGCCAGCTTGGCGGCGAACTCGCTGGGGAGCGCGATGGCCTCGTCCAGGGCGTTGGTGTGGAGCGACTGGGTGCCGCCGAGGACGGCGGCCAGGGCCTGGATGGCCACCCGGATCACATTCACATAAGGCTGCTGGGCGGTGAGGGTGCAGCCGGCCGTCTGGGTGTGGAAGCGCAGCCACCAGGAGCGCGGGTTCTTCGCGCCGAAGGTCTCCTTCATTTCCCGGGCCCAGATCCGGCGGGCGGCCCGGAACTTGGCGATCTCCTCGAAGAAGTCGTTGTGGCAGTTGAAGAAGAACGAAAGGCGCGGTGCGAAAGAATCGATGTCCAGCCCCCGCTTCAGGCACCAGCGGACGTATTCGAAGCCGTCGGCCAGGGTGAAGGCCAGCTCCTGCGCCGCGGTGGCCCCCGCCTCCCGGATGTGATAGCCGCTGATGCTGATCGGGTTCCACTTCGGCACGTATTTCGAGCCGAACTCGATCATATCCACCGCCAGGCGCATGGAGGGCTCGGGCGGGAAGATCCATTCCTTCTGGGCGATGTATTCCTTCAAGATATCTGTCTGCGTGGTCCCGCCGATCTGATCCCAGGGGATGCCGCGCTTCTCCGCCACGGCGAGATACATCGCCCAGATGATGGCCGCGGGCCCGTTGATCGTCATCGAGGTCGTGATCTGATCCAGGGGGATGCCGTCCAGGAGGATCTCCATATCCAGCAGCGAGGAGACCGCCACGCCACACTTGCCGAATTCCCCTTCCGCCATGGGGTCATCGGTATCGTAACCGTAGAGGGTGGGGAGGTCGAAGGCGATGGAGAGGCCGGTCTGGCCGTGTTCCAGAAGGTACTTAAATCGGGCGTTGGTCTCCTCGGCGGTGCCGTAGCCGGCGAAGAGGCGCATCGTCCAGAGGCGGCCCCGATACATCGTGGCGTGGATGCCGCGGGTGAAGGGATATTCCCCTGGGAACCCGAGGTCGCGGAGATAATCGAAGTCCGGGATGTCGAGGGGCGTATAGAGGCGGTTCACCGGCTCCCCGGAAACGGTGGTGAAGACCTCCTGGCGCTCCGGCATGCGGGCCAGCCACTGCTGCAGCGTCGTCTCCTCCCACCGATCCCGCGCCGCGGCCAGCTCACGGAGCTTTTCCTGATCAAACATGGCGCCCTCCTGGCCGGAATCTATCCCAGGGTAAGGTTCGCCGTCATTATACGCAGAGATAAGCGGGGAAACAAACGATCGCCCGGTTTTCCTCCGGAGGGGTTGAGGGAGCCGGGGCCTTCCGCCCGGCTCCCTCAGCTCGGCCGGCGAGGGGAGGGGACGGCCTTCAGGACCATCCCCGCCACTGGGTAACTTCCTCAATGGGGCGGCGCGGGGTCTGACGGGGTGGGGCATCCGGGGCCGGGTAACCCAGATAGATGAAGCCCATGAACTGGGCGTCCTCCGGGACCCCCAGCCAGCGCAGGAGGAGGGGATGGTAAGCGGTGTCGCCGGTGCGGAGGTAAGCGCCGAGGCCCATGCCGTGGGCGGCGAGGAGGATGTTCTCGATGGCGGCGGCGGTGGCCACGATGTTTTCATGGGTTTCGATGGGGTCGCGGCCCTTGAGGCATGCCACGGCGATGATCACCGGGGCCCGGTGGGGTTTCGCCCGTTCCCGTTTCAGCTCCTCTTCGGTGGCGTCGGGTTTGACGGCCTGGAGGATCTGAGCGAAGACCTCGCCGAGCTCATCGAGGGCCGGGCCGGTGATGACCACGAAGCGCCAGGGCTCGGTCAGGCGGTGGTTGGGGGCGCGCACGGCCGCCCGGAGCAGCGTCTCGATCTCCTCCCGCATCGGCCGCTCCGGCCGCACCTTCCCCACCATGTGACGGGTCATGATCGCTTCCAGGACATCCATGGGGACCTCCGGATTTCAGATGGAATGGATCTCGCCCTCTCATTTGAGAATGAACCTCCTATCCTCACATGAAGAGGATTCGGGCGGCCCGATCAAAAGTTGGGGGAAAACATCATCGCAATTATTTTTATTTTACTGGTTTGCAGGGCTTGTGCGTTCGGCCTTGAACGGGAGAGACAGGATGGTTCCTTCCCATGTGGTCCCTTCAGGCCACATGAGAAGATGGGCGAGGTCCTGAGAGAAACCCGCCGCTTCTTCAGGGCAGTCTTCCAGGATACCCTGCCTGGAGAGCCATGAAGATTGGGAATGGGGAAATCGCTGAAGTTGACATGCTTTAATAATGACAGTAGGGTTGATAAATGGCGGGTGGGAAAAGAGGGGTGGCTCCCCTGGGGGGATAGAGGCGGGGATAGCGAAGCGGTCGGTTCGGGAGCTGTGGGGGCCGCCGTTCAGGATGGGCGCTCCTCTCCTGGAATCCTGAGAAGAGCTCCGTGTGTTCTTGTGATCCAAAAGCGTGGGGAGCCATCGGTTCGTGCTCCCGAGTGCTCTGCGCGTCGCGAATTTCCCTCTCAGCGTAGATCTGCTCGCTGGGCCTTTGCGAGCTCCACGGTATTTCAGTCCGATGGAGTGTGGCATACCGTCTATCTCTCCTCTGGAGGTCAGCCATGAAAGCGGCTCGCCTCTATCAGTATGACCCGCATCTGAACGTCCAGCTGCAAATTGAGGAGGTCCCGGAGCCGAAGATCACCGCCCCAGATGAGGTCATTGTGCGCATTGGGGCAGCTGGCCTCTGTCGGACGGACCTCCACATCATCGAAGGGGTATGGCGCAACATTCTGGATCCGGATGGGAGGTTGCTCCCTTACATCCCCGGCCACGAGAACGCCGGTTGGGTGGAAGAGGTGGGGAGCGCCGTGACCTCGGTGAAGCCGGGGGACGCTGTGATCTGTCATCCCCTGCGAACCTGCGGGGTGTGCCTGGCGTGCCGTCAGGGAGAGGATATGTATTGCGAGAAGGGCATCTTTCCCGGCCTGAATGCCAATGGAGGGTTCGCCGAGTATCTGGTCACCAGTGAACGGGCCCTGGTCAAGCTCCCGGACGGCGTGGTGCCTGCGGATGTGGCCCCGCTGGCCGATGCGGGCCTCACCGCCTACCGGGCTGCCAAACGGGCGGCGAAATTGCTCCCCCCCGGAACCTTCTGTGTGATCATCGGGATCGGCGGCCTGGGCCACATCGCGCTTCAGGTCCTCCGAGCCCTCTCCAGCGCCCGCATCATCGCTGTAGATATCACCGAGTCCGCCCGCCGCCTGGCCCAGGAGCTTGGGGCGGATGAGGTCCTCCCCGGCGGCCCGGACCTCGTGGCGGAGGTCCGCGAGCGGACGAAGGGAGGCGCCCATGTGGTCCTCGATTTCGTTGGCGAGGCGGGGGTGGAGCAGCAGGGCTGGCAGATGCTTCGCAAGGGGGGAACCCACTTCATCATCGGTTATGGGGGGAAGATCGAGGTCCCTACGGTGCAGATGATTTTCAACGAGATCGCGATCGCCGGAAGCCTGGTGGGGAACTATGTGGAGCTCGTGGAGTTGATGGATCTCAACGCCCGGGGTTTGGTGAAGGTCCACAGCCGGCAGTATCGGCTGGATCAGATCAACCAGGCCATCGATGATTTCAAGAACCGTCGCTACATCGGCCGCGCCGTGATCATCCCATAGAGAAAAGGAGGGGGCCCATGCTCTCTGCGCGGTCCGAGCATGCGGCCCCCTCCACAGGTCTTCCTACGCCCAGTTCTCCAGCACGGCCTTCACCTTGCTCATGAAGGCATCCGCCTGGGCGCCATCGATGATGCGATGATCGAAGGTCAGGGTGAGGTAGACCATGGGCCGGATGGCCAGCACGTCCCCCTGAGGGGTCTCCAGAACCACGGGACGCTTGTGGACCCGGCCGACGCCCATGATGGCGCACTGGGGCTGGTGGATGATCGGGGTGGCGAACAGGCTGCCGGAGACGCCGTGGTTGGTGATGGTGAACGTGCCCCCCTGAACGTCGTCCGGTTTCAGTTGCCGCCTGCGGGCCCGCTCCGCCAGGTCGTTGACCGCCCGGGCCAGCCCGATCAAACTGTAAGTGTCCGCGTTTTTGATCACCGGGACGATGAGCCCTTCCTCCCCCAGCGAGACGGCTACCCCGATATGGTAAACCTTGTAAACCCGGATCCCTTCCTCGGTCCACGTGCTGTTCAGGATCGGATAGGCCTTGAGGGCGGCCACAGCGGCCATGATGAAATACGGGGTCAGGGTCAGCCGCACGCCTTCCCGCTCGAAGGCCGCCCGGTTGGCCTCGTAATGGGCCATCACCCGGCTCATGTCGACCTCGAAGACGGTGGTCACGTGGGGCGAGGTGTGCTTGGAGCGGACCATATGCTCGGCGATGGCCCGGCGCATGGAAGTAAGAGGAACCACTTCATAGGGCGTGGCCGGGGCCGCGGGCGGGGGCGGCGGAGGCGGCGGGGCGGCTGGCGCCGGGGGCGCAGCCGGCGCGGGGGCCGCCCGCAGCACCTCCTCGGTGGGCCGGAACAGCTCCCCGGTCCCCGGTTGCTCCCAGGGCGGCAGCTCCGCCTCCCGGGCCGCCGCCGGGGCGCCCACCGGCTGGAGCTTCATCCGCTCGATATACGCCAGCAGATCCTTTTTGGTCACCCGTCCCCCCTCCCCGGTCCCCGGCACCTTTGAGAGATCGATGCCGTATTCGGCGGCCATCTTCGCCACCACCGGGGAGATGCGGGGGCCCCCGGAAGGACGGCCGGCCGGGGCAGGCTCAGGGGCAGGCGAGGGGGGCGGTGCCGCGGGCGCAACCGCGAGGGCCTCCTCCAGCGGCTCAATCTCCCCGCCGTGGCCCACCCGATAGGGCCGCTCGGGAACCGGCTCCCCGGGCTGTCCCACCATCGCGATCAGGGTCCCCGCCCGCACGGTGACGCCTTCGGGGAAGTAGATCTTGAGCAGCACGCCATCGGCTGGCGCCGTCACCTCGGTGGTGACTTTCTCGGTCTCCACCTCCAGCAGGGGCTCAAACTGACGGACCGGCTCCCCTTCCCGTTTCAGCCAGCGGAGGATCTTCCCCTCCACCACGCTCTCGCCGAGCTGAGGCATGATCACCTGGGTCGGCATCGAACGGCCTCCTTCGCGTGTTCGTCCATGGCCCGGTCTCCCGGAAACCGGAAAGAACGGCAGGGGGCGCTCCGCCCCGCCGGCCATCCGCGGCCCTCAGTATCGGGCCAGGCGCCGGATGGCCTCGGCGATCTTCTGCGGGCTGGGCATGAAGAAATCCTGCATCGGCGGGCTGAAGGGAACCCCCGGCACATCGGGCCCTGCCAGCCGCATCACCGGGCCGTCCAGGTATTCGAAACCCTCCTCCGCCAGGATGGCGGCCACTTCCGCCCCATAGCCCAGCGTGAGATTGTCCTCATAGACGATCAGGGCCTTGCCCGTCTTCTTCACTGAGTTCAGGATCGTGGCCTTGTCCACCGGGGCCAGGGTGCGCAGGTCCACCACCTCCACATCGATCCCCTCCTTCGCCACCATCTCGGCCGCCTGCAGCGCATAGTAGTGCATCATCCCGTAGGCGAAGACGGTGAGATCGCTCCCCTCCCGGGTGACCTTCGCCGGGCCGATGGGGACGATGTAGTCGCCGTCGGGGACTTCCCCTTTGATCAGCCGGTAGCCCTTCTTCGGCTCGAAGAAGAGCACCGGGTTCGGGTCGCGGATGGCCGCCTTGAGGAGCCCCTTGGCGTCATAAGGGTTGGAGGGGATAACGACCTTCAGGCCGGGGACGTGGGCGAAGAAGGCCTCCACGCTCTGGCTGTGATAGAGGCCGCCGCTGATCCCGCCCCCGTAAGGGGCACGGATCACCATGGGCACGTTGTAGACGCCGCCCGATCGATAGAAGAAGCGGGCGGCCTCGTTGACGATCTGGTTGAAGGCGGGATGGATGAAGTCGGCGAACTGGATCTCGCAGATGGGGCGGAAGCCGTTGAGGGCCGCCCCGATGCCGATCGCCACGATGGAGAGCTCGGCCAGCGGGGAGTCGATCACCCGCCACTCGCCGTATTTCTGCCACAGGCCCATGGTGGCCCGGAACACGCCGCCCCGGGGCCCCACATCTTCCCCGACCACAAAGACCCGCGGATCCCGGGCCATCTCCTCATCGATCGCCTCGCGGATCGCCTCGATCAGCGTCTTCTCCGGCATGGATCACCCCTCCAAACGTTCGTTCGGAACAGGCTGTTCCAGCACCCATCTCCGGGTTTCGAGCCTCTCCTGGCCGTGCGAAAAGGGGGTCAGCGATCACGCCGGCAGGGGCGGGATGGGCCGGATGCCTGCTGGAGAAAACTATTCTCCCCACCATCCGGATCGATCTTCCGTGGCGAAAACCGGGGCCAGGGCTTCCTCCGGGGCCGGGTAGGGTGCCTCCTCGGCCAGCCGCTGGGCCTCGTCCACCTCCGCCCGCACCCGTTCCTCCAGCTCGTCCTCGAGCCGCTGGGTGAGCAGGCTCCGCCGGTAGAGATAATCCCGCAGGCGGGGCAGCGGATCCCGCAGCTTGCCCTGCTCCACCTCCTCCCGCGTCCGGTAGGTCCGGTCATCATCGTCGGACGAATGGGGGGTCCAGCGGTAGGTCACCGCCTCGATCAGGGTCGTCCCCTCCCCCGCCCGCGCCCGGTCCACCGCTTCCTTCACAACCTGGTAGACCTCCAGGACGTTGCCGCCGTCGCAGACGGCTCCATGGATGCCGTAGGCGGCCGCCCGATCGGCCACCCGTTTGACGGCCATCTGTTTCCAGACCGGCACGGAGATCGCATACTGGTTGTTGTGGACCAGGACGATCAAGGGGAGCTTGTAGATACCGGCCCAGTTCAGCGCCTCGTGGAAGTCGCCCTCGCTGGTGCTGCCCTCGCCGGTAGAGGTGAGCACCACCCGCATCTCCCGGCTCACCCGGAACCCGGCGGCCTCCAGCTGGGGGCGGAGCTTTTGTTTGAGGACTTCCGCGAGGGCGATGCCGGCGGCCTGGGGGAGCTGGGTGGCGACGGGGCTGGAGCCGGAGATGATGTTGAGGCGGCGGAGGCTGAAGTGGGAGGGCATCTGACGGGCGGCGCTGTGGGGGTCACCTTTCTTCCCGTAGAGGGCGAGCATGAACTCCACCGGCTTCATCCCCATGGCGATGGAGAGGGCGAGGTCCCGATAGTAAGGATGCACGATGTCAAAGCCCTTGCGCAGCGCGTAAGCCGCCCCCACGCCGATGCCCTCGTGGGCGATGCCGGAGATGTGGAAGGGAACACGGCCCTGGCGCTGGAGGACCCAGCAGCGCTCATCGAGCCGGCGGGAGAGGAGGAGATGATAATACATCTGGAGGACGGTCTCATCGGATAGGCCCAGCTCCTCATGGCGCTGGGTGATCGGAAGGAGCTCTTTCACCTCAACCGCCATCGCTGCCTCCTGAGCAGGGGTTCAATCCTGCGCGGTGATTTCCTTCCCTTCCCTCCACTGGCGTTCCATTTCCATGTAGTGATCGGGGTAGATCCCGGTGTAGCGGAGGAACCGGGGGATGGGGTAACGGATGCCGCCCTTATGGGTGCCCTCCAGCCCCTCGATGATCCACTCGATCTTGCTGTTCGGGATGGTGAAGGCCATCTCGTCGTCCTGGGCCTGGCCGAACACCCGATCGCCGTAGCAGGGGAGGATCACCTGGCATTCGTCGGTCTTCATCGTGGTGATCACCGCGTCGGCGCAATCGATGCGCCCGGAGAAGGAGGAGGTCAGGCGCCCTCCGGTCTTCCAGAGGCGGGCCACCACCAGGCGCATCACCTGGGCGGAGTTCCCGTAGATGAGGATGACGTGGGGCTCAAAGGTGGTCCGGTGGAGGGGGGCGGCGACGACGCCTTCCCATTGGCGGTATTCCCATTTATCGACCTGGGCCTCGCTCACCGCTCCGGCGGCCGGGGTCTCGGTATACATCCCGGCGCAGGTCATGCCGTTGAGGTAGTAGTCCAGCATGGGCTCGAAGCCCCACACCACTTTCGCGAGGGGGCAGGAGAGATCCTCCCCTCGCATCCCGATAATCCATCCGTAATGGCGGGCGATGGCGAAGCCCTGACAGATAGCGATCTGCTGTCCGAAATCCCGTTTTGGAAAGCGGGTCTTCTCCGGCCACGGCTCTCCCGGGGCGATCATGCGGATCGCCACCGGGAAGGTGGCCGGGCGCACGTGAGCCTGAAGGGCCTCCTGCAGGCGTTGAAGCCTGTCCGGCATCCCGGCCTCCTGAGGAGATATTCTCCTTACCCGCCGTCCATGGACCCGGCAAGATCCCTTGCCCCGGGAAGGGGCATAGAGCACCCCTCGCGCCGGGAGGATGTCCTAAAATTTCGCTTCTGGGTTTCATTTTAACTCGAGATGACCTCCGGCGGCAAGGGGAAGGCGAGGCGCCAGCGCGCGCCTGGAATCCTCCGGGGCCCGGGGAGGGATCCGGCTTGTAGGCTCCGCGGGATCCGTTGCACAATACGTTATGGCGTAAATCGAGACGACGCTGGCCATCATCCCACAACGGAGGCATCGATGGGGCTGCTGGACGGAAAGATCGCGCTGATCTTCGGGGTGGCGAACGATCACTCCATCGCCTGGGGTATCGCCAAAGCCATGCACGCGGAGGGGGCCACCCTGGCCTTCTCCTACGCCGGCCCCGCCCTGGAGCGGCGGGTTCGCCCCCTGGCGGAGAGCGTGGGGGCGACGTTCATCGAGCCGTGCGATCTGAGCGATGACGAACAGATCGCCGCCCTTTTCGAGAAATACCGCCAGGCTTACGATCGGCTGGACATCCTGGTCCATGCGGTGGCTTTCGCGAAGCGGGAGGAGCTGAGCGGCCCGTATTATCTGACCTCCCGCGAAGGGTTCCGGATCGCCATGGACGTGAGCGTGTATTCCTTCACCGCCCTGGCCCGGGAGGCCGCCCCCCTGATGAAAAACGGCGGCGCACTGCTCACCATGACTTACTACGGCTCGGAGAAAGTGGTCCCTCACTACAATGTGATGGGCGTGGCCAAAGCGGCCCTGGAGGCCTCGGTCCGCTACCTGGCCTATGACCTGGGGCCCCGGGGCATCCGGGTCAACGCCATTTCCGCCGGGCCCATCCGAACCCTGGCGGCGACCGGCATCCCCGGGTTCCGCTCCCTCTACAGCCTGTTCCGGGAGATCGTCCCGCTGCGCCGCAATGTGACCATCGAGGATGTGGGGGCGCTGGCCGCATGGCTGTGCAGCGATCGGGCCGCGGCCATCACCGGCGAGGTGATCTTTGTCGACGCCGGCTATCACATCCTCGGCGTCACCGAGCGCCTGGTCGAGGAAAACCCGGCGGCCTGAGCCCTGTCCATCAGGAGGGAAAAGCCATGGGGTTCTGGAAACGCCGCGCGTTCAGCCCGCCGGAGGAAGCGGAAGCCATGACGCCGGAGGCGCAGCGCCAGCGCCTGTGGGAGCGGGCGATGCAGCGTCTTCAGCCCACCCTGCCTCCGGACTCCCCTTCGTGGGTTCTGGACGAGGCCTTTGATCTTCAGAACCGCCTGGTCTGGTTCGATGTGGTGATGCGCACTGGCCCGCGCTGGGCGAAGCGACGCTATCGCTATGACGGAGAGGTCGACGTGCTCTATTTCAGCGGCGAGGTTCCCTTCCCCGAGACGGAACTGGATCGACTTCCCCCGGAGCGCATGGTCTGGCCAGGTCATCCGCTCTCCCAGCGCTCTCACCGCTCCGGGGGATCTTCCAGGGAAGGTTGATTTTCCTCGAGGGAAGCATCCCATTCTTCTCGCGTGGGCCTTGCTGAATCCGGAGGGCCGGATTATAATAGAAGCTGCAACGGGACGTGGCGCAGCCAGGTTAGCGCACTGCAATGGGGTTGCAGGGGTCGGCGGTTCAAATCCGCCCGTCCCGACACGTCGGGGGCGGCTCCGGCCGCCCCCGACGTTTTTATGAGGGCCGGGGCCTGCGCCGCCGGGCTCAGATCCGCTGCCCCGGCAACTTCCCCACACCATCCGGTCAACGCCTTTGCGATGGACAGGGGGAAACCAGAGGGTCTGCCACGGGGACTGGTGATCCGCGCGGCCGTTTTGCTAACGCTCCTGAGCGCCGGCCTCCTGACGTTCCCTTACCTGTGGCCGCTCCTGACGGAGCGGGAGCGTATCGAATCATGGCTGGCCGCCAACCGGGTCGCCGGCGCGTTCGGGTTGATCGTGCTGAACGCGCTCCAGGTGGTCGTGGCTCCGCTCCCGGGCGCGTTGCTGGGATGGATCAGCGGTTACTGGTTCGGGCCATGGTGGGGTTCCCTGCTCACATGGGTGGGGGTGAGCCTGGGCAATGGCCTCACGATGGCCCTGGCCCGCGGGCTGGGCCGCCCCCTTCTGGTCGCCTTCCTGCCGAGGGAACGCCTGGCCCGGATGGAACGCCTGATCCAGCGCTACGGGCTCACCGTGGTGATCGTGGTCTTCCTGTTGCCGCTCACCCCCGATGACCTCCTCGCCTGGGCGATCGGCCTTTCGCCCCTTCCGCTGATCCCCGCTTTCGCCGTGAGCACGCTGGCCCGTCTGGTCCACGTGCTGATCGCCAACGCCGTAGGGGCTTATTTGCGCTCCGGGGAGCCCCTCTGGCTGGCGGTGGCGGCTTCGCTCAGCGTCGCCGCGCTCCTTCTGGCCTGGCGCATCGCCGGGATGGCTCGGGTTTCTCCCCTCGAGATCTATCGGGAGGATGCATCGTAAACGGGTGGGGCGTGCCCGGTCGGGTTACCGCGGCAAAGCCGCACCCGAGATATGGGCCTCTTTGGAACAACTCATCCTCCGCGCTGGGATTGGATTATAATTTTCTGTGAAGGATTTTACAATTCGGGAAGGAGCCTCCCATGCGTCCCAAGATCACGATTGTTGGTGCGGGGAACGTGGGCGCCACGACCGCCCACTGGCTGGCTGAGCGGGAGCTCGGCGATATCGTGCTGGTGGATATCCCCCAGACTGAGGGCATGCCGAAGGGAAAGGCCCTGGACCTCATGCAGGCTGGCCCCATTGTGGGTTACAATACCCGCCTCATCGGGACCACGGATTATGAGCCCACGGCGAACTCGGACATCGTGGTCATCACCGCGGGGGTGCCCCGCAAGCCCGGGATGAGCCGGGAGGATCTGGTCAACGTCAACGCCAACATCATCCGCGATGTCATCAGCAAGGCAGTCCCTCTCTCTCCGAACGCGATTTACATTGTAGTGACCAACCCCCTGGATACGATGACCTACCTGGCCTATAAACTCTCCGGCCTCCCCCGGGAGCGGGTGATCGGGCAGGCGGGGATCCTGGACAGCGCCCGCATGCGCACCTTCATCGCCATGGAGCTGGATGTGTCGGTGGAGAACGTCCAGGCCATGGTGCTGGGCGGGCATGGGGATGAGATGGTGCCGATGGTGCGGTTCACCACGGTGGCCGGCATCCCCATCTCCATGCTGCTTCCCAGGGAGAAGATCGACGCGATCGTGGATCGCACGCGCAAGGGCGGCGGGGAGATCGTCAGCCTCCTCAAGACCGGAAGCGCTTACTACGCGCCCGGCGCGGCCGTGGCGCAGATGGTGGAGGCCATCCTCAAGGACCAGAAACTGATCGTCCCCTGTTCGGTCTACCTGCAGGGCGAGTATGGTCTCCACGACATCTGTTTCGGCGTCCCCGTGAAGCTCGGCCGCAACGGCGTTGAGCAGATCATCGAGCTGCCGCTCAACGATGAGGAGCGGGCCATGCTGGAGCGCTCGGTCCAGCTGATCCGCAGCACCATGGCGGCGCTGCAGCCCGCCTAAGGCGATGTTCCAGCTTCCCACCGTGGCGACCCGCTGGGCGGGGCGTGTCTTCCTCTGGGGAGCCGCCCCGCCCTTTCCTCTCGAAGAACTCGAGGAGGCTCTCCGACGCCGGGGGATGGAGATCCTCCGGGCCGGTGTGGTGGAGATCGTTTTCGCCTTCCCGGAGTGGACCCGACCCCATCGGGTGATCCCCCACCAGATCCGGACCGAGCGCGGCCTCCGGATCCGGGACCCGTGGGCCATCCCGTGGTTGATCCGCTTCGGATACGAGGAGCCCCGGGCGGAGGTGGAAGGGATCACCCTGGATGGGGAAGCGATCTACCTGCTGGCGCGGGATCTGGATCTGGATGCCGTGGAAGCCTGTGTGGCCGCGCCGGGATGGCAACGCTGTATAGCCGGTTTCTGGGTCGAGCGCGGGCCCGCGGTTCGGATTCAACCGGGCCCGGAAGAAGCGACATGGGCGGCGGCCTGGCTGAAGGGGATCCTTCCCCCCGAGTCGCGTCATCTGTTTGAAGGGATTCTCGAGGAAGCCGCGCGGCGGGGGATCGGGTGGGTCGTCCTCTATCGGGAGCGGGAGGCCGGGCTGGATCTGGAGAGCCGCCGGCGGATCGAGGGCATGCTCCTTCTGGCCCGCGCCCTGCGGCGCTACCGGGTGGAGATCCCGGAGCTGGAGGCTCTGGAAACGGTCCCTCTGGATGCGCTGGGGTAACTTCCTTTATTCGATCCCCCTTCCGCTGTTCTGCACAAGCTGGCGCAATCGCCCCTGGAATTCGTTCAGGGCCAGCAGGGCCTGCAACGGCGTCATGTTCACGAGATCCAGCCCGAGGAGTTCGTGCAGCAGACGTCGGACCTCTTCGAACTCCTCCGGGAGGGCGGGGGGGCGCTCCCGATGGGGCGCGGGCAGCTCGTGTTCCCCCTGCCTTTCCCCCCGCTTTCCCTCCAGCTCCTCCAGCACCTGGCGGGCCCGCCGGATCACCCGCTCGGGCAGGCCGGCCCGCTGCGCGACGTGGATCCCATAGGATTTATCGGCTGCCCCCGGCATCACCCGCCGCAGGAACACCACCTGATCCCCCATCTCCTTCACCGCCATCGTCATATTGCATGCCCCTTCCAGGTGGTCCGCCAGGCGGGTGAGCTCCAGATAGTGAGTGGCGAAGAGGGTGCGGGCCTGGATCTCATCGTGCAGGGCTTCGGCCACCGCCCAGGCCAGGCTCATCCCATCATAGGTGCTGGTCCCTCGCCCCACCTCATCCAGGATCACCAGGGAGCGCGGGGTCGCGTGGTGAAGGATGTAAGCGGTTTCCAGCATCTCCGCCATGAATGTGGAGATCCCCGCGGTGATGTCATCGCTGGCCCCCACACGGGCAAACAGGCGGTCCACCACGCCGATGCGGGCGGACCGGGCCGGCACGAAGGAGCCCATCTGGGCTATCAGGGCGATCAGGGCGACCTGGCGGATGTAAACCGACTTGCCGCTCAGGTTGGGGCCCGTCAGGATGATCAGCCGGCGCGAAGCGCTGAGCTCCGCATCATTGGGGACGAAGGGCTCGCCGGGGGGAAGGTATCGTTCCACCATGGGATGCCGGCCCTCCCGGATCTCGATCCGATCGCTGTCCTCCACGATGGGCCGTGTGTAGCCGTAACGGGCGGCGGCCTCCGCCAGCGCCTGATAGACGTCCAGCTCCGCCAGCCGGCGAGCGACCCCCTGGAGCCGCTCGATATGCTCGGCGACCTTCCCCCGCACCTCCACAAAGAGTTCGTATTCCAGATCCTCGATCCGCTCCTGGGTGGCCAGGATCTCCGTCTCCCGCGCTTTGAGCTCCGGCGTGATGAACCGTTCGGCGTGGGTGATGGTCGCCCGGCGTTCGTAATCGGGGGGGACCTGGTTCGCTTTGGAACGAGGGACCTCGATGAAGAACCCGAAGACTTCGTTATACCGGACCCGGAGGCTGTCGATGCCGGTGCGGGCCCGCTCCCGCTGCTCCAGCTCGGCCAGCCAGCGCCGGCCCTCCTCTTCGGCCCGGCGGAGCCGGTCGAGCTCCTCGTGATAGCCCGGTTTGATCAACCCGCCTTCCCGGAGCAGGATGGGCGGATCCTCCACGATGGCCCGATCGATCAGCGAAACCACCTCGACGCACGGGTCGAGCTCATCCCGGAGGGCCTGAAGCCGGGCGGCCTGGACCCACAGCAGCCGGCTGCGGATCTGGGGGATGCGCTGCAGCGTCCGCTTGAGGGCGACCAGATCGCGGGCGTTGGCGTTGCCGAAGCCGATGCGCCCCACCAGCCGTTCCACATCGTAAAGCCCGTCCAGCAGCCGGCGCAGGTCCTGTCGGAGCAACCCGTCGCGCACCAGCTCCTCCACCGCGTCCAGACGCATCTGGATCGCCTCGATGTCCACGAGGGGCTGGAGGAGCCAGCGGCGCAGCAGGCGGGCCCCCATGGCCGTCACCGTGTGGTTCAGCACGGAGAACAGGCTGCCCTCCGTCCGACGTTCCCGGATAGTCTCCGTGAGCTCCAGGTTCCGGCGGGTGATGGGGTCGAGCCCCATATAGGCATCGCGATGGTAGGTGCTGAGGTGGCGCAGATGGCGGAGATCGGAGATCTGGGAGGTTTTCACGTAATGGAGGGCCGCGCCGGCCGCGGCGATGGCCCATGGCAACCCCTCGCATCCGTAGGGCTGGAGGGAGGGGACCTGGAAGTGCTCCAGAAGGCAGCGGCGCGCCTGGTCCGGATCGAAGGCCGCATCGGGGATCGGGGAGATCCGGACCGTGCGTTCCCCTTTCAGGCGGGCCACCCATGCCGCATCCCCCGCTCGGGATTCCGGGAGCACCAGCTCGGCCGGGTTCAGGCGGGCCAGCTCCTCCAGGAGGAGGGATTCCGCCTCCGGGCCTTCCAGCTGGGTGGTGAAGAATTCGCCGGTGGAAAGATCCATGGCCGCCAGGCCGAAGGCCTGTCCGCTGGGGGAGGGGGCGATGGCCACCAGGTAATTCTCCAGCCGGTCGCGGAGCAGCGCCTCCTCCACGACCGTGCCGGGGGTGATCACCCGCACCACATCCCGCTTCACCAGCCGCCGGACCTTTTTCGGATCCTCCAGCTGCTCGACCACCGCGACCTTGTAGCCTTTGGCGATCAGCCGGCCGATATAGGACGTGACGTGGTGGGCGGGCACCCCGGCCATCGGCAGGCGCACATCCTTGGAGAACGAGCGGGAGGTCAGGGCCAGTTCCAGCTCCCGGGCGGCGATCCTGGCGTCCTCTTCAAACATCTCGTAGAAGTCGCCCAGCCGGAACATCACAATGGCATCCGGGAAGCGGGCCTTGATCCGGCGATACTGGGCGAGCATGGGGGTCTCCGCGCTCATCGCGTTCACCTCCTATCGTGAAGCCAGCCCCGGGGCGGCCGAATCCGATGGAGCCGGGAGGAGGGACCGCGGGGCGCCTCCGGCGGATGCCCCGTTCAGGCCAGCCCCGGAAGAGGACATCGTCCGCCTGTCGTTTCACCGCCAGCTTCTCCCGGCGGATGTCCCTCGATCTCCTTAATATTGTAAGCCCGGGTGGCGAACTCAACGGGTTCCGGCGTTGCGCCGCTGGCCTTTTCTGGGGAAGCTTTTGAAGCCGCGGGGCACCTCTGGCATCCCCTCGCCGGCCAGAAAGGATCCGTTCCCCTGGGCGGTTTTCTTCGTGGAACCCGATCGCTGTTTCAGCCGTCTTATCGATGGAAACCTGGGCACCCGGAGGTGTTCCGATGAAGACCGCGAAAGGGTTGTTCTCCCGTCTGACGCTGATGTTCCTTGGGCTATCTGCAGCATGCAGCCCTGGCCTTCCCCCGGGCGCGACCCCGACGGCGCGCCCTTCCCTCTGGCAGGGCGCGATCCCCATCGGGGAGATCCTGGCCCATCCTGAGGCCTACCGGGGGCGCGAAGTCCTCATCGTGGCGTATTACCGGGGGTGGGATTTATTTGGGGAAGTCGGGCATGGCCCGCCTCTCACCCGAAGCGATGTGGCCGTGGCCGATGCCACCGGGGCGATTTACATCGCGCCCGCGAGCGAGAACGCCTTCCCTTCATCGCCGCCTCTGCCTCCATGGGATCCGGCCTCAACGGAGGTCCTGCTTCGGTGGCGAGGGACCGTGGAGCGAGCGCCGGCGGGCATGCTCTACCTTCGGGTTGTTGAGGGGGAGGTGGTGGAGGGGTTGCCGGTGGACGTCCTCCTCCGGATCCGTCGCCAGGGAGGGCTGGCCGGGTTCGACCAGGAGCTGATGATCACGGAGCAGGGGACCATCTATCTCCTCGATCGGAGGATCCGCCGCCATGGGCGCGTCCGGATCGATCCCCTCGAGGTTCGTCGGGTGCTCGGGAAGCTCTCCTCCCTCTCTGGGGCGGAGTATGGGACCCCGGTTCCGGATGGTTTTGTCTACACGTTGAACTTCTGGAGCGGGGATAAGCTTCGAGCCCTGGTTCTCTATGATCCCAGCGCAGGGCAAACCCCCGCAGCCGTCCAGGAAGTTCTGGAAGCCATTCGTTCATGGTTTGCGATGGGCATAACCCATCTTTCCGGCCCGGTCCGCGTGGCGGTGGATGCCCTGGCGGAGCGATTGGGGATCCCGCGGGAGGAGATCGAGGTGGTTTCGTATGACCCCGTGCCGCAGAACTGGCCGGATACCCGCATGGGCTGCCCGGAGCCGGGTGCGGTTTACGCCCCAGTGATCACATCCGGGTATCGGGTGTTCCTGAAAGCCCGGGGGCGATCGTATGAGCTCCATGTGAATCAGGAGGGAACACAGGTCACGTTCTGTGGGCCATAGGATTCTGTTCACAGGTTGTTCCGTGACGCTATGTAACCTCTACGGGCGGCCAGAGGGATGCGCCGCCCGCGCCGTTCTGCTATCATCTTAAGGGGATTCATACAGGGGTTGGAGGTTCCGAAGGCACCCTCCAATTCGGTCTCCTGCTGGGGTCCTCTCGATGCGCGCCGGAACGGGATCAGGTGCGGGGCGATGGCCTCGAGCGGATGTCGCTCTCTTTTCGGGAGGAGGGCGCTGATGTCTCGATGGGGGTGGGCGGTGATGCTGCTGGCGGCCGCGGGCGCGGCCTGCGGGATCGGATTTGCCCTCGGGGTTCTGGCCGGCCCCGAGCTTGCCCGGAGATTTCCGGCCACCCCGATCTCCCCCCAGATCCCTGCCACGCCGACCGTCCGCCTCCGCGCTTCCCCAACGCCAGGCGCGATGCTCGCCCCCACCGCCACGGCGCCGACGCGGACGCCGACCGCACGCCCGCCGGCCCCCTCAGAACTCCCGGAGATCCCTCCCTCCGCGCTTCCGGATCCGCCGTCCGGGCTGGACGTGTCCGCCGGGCTCGCCTCGTCGGCAAAGGGGGACGCGGGCGCCCGCCGGCCGGCTTACCGCATCGGCGGGATCCTGGAGCCGGTGCCGGGCCGCCTGCGGGGCCGCCTGATCCTGACCTTCCCCTACGACCAGGGCCCCCCGCTGCGGGCCCTCTGCTTCCGGGCATGGGCCAACGCCCCGGCCTCCGGCGGCGCCCGCCTGGAGGTGGGAAGGGTCCGGATCGGGGAAACCCTTTCCGGACCGGAATGGAGCGCCGACCGCACGGCGTTCACGGTGACGCTTCCTTCCCCCCTCCTTCCGGGCGGCACGGTCGAGCTGGAGATGCCCTTCACGGTCACGGTCGGGAGCCGGGCCGGCGGCTACGGGCTGATGCAGAAAACCCCGGACGGGCGCCTCGTCCTCTACTACGGCTACCCGGAGCTGGCCCGGATCCGGGAGGGTCGCTGCGTCCTGGATCCGCCCTGGGAGAACGGCGATCTGCATCAGGCGGAGGCCGCGCACTTCGCCTGGCGCCTGCGCCTTCCCCAGGGAACGGCGCTGGCGGCCAGTGGGGTGATCGTTCAGGAGTCGGCGGGGCCAGGGGGCTGGCAAACGGTCGAGATCGTCGCGCCCTATACCCGGAATTTCGTGATGGTCGCCGGGGAGATGGCGCGCCTCTCCATCGAGCGGGACGGGATCCGGGTGAACGGCTTCTACCGGAACGCGCCGGCGGAAGCGGCGCGGCAGGCGCTGGAGGCCGCCGCGGATGCCCTGGAGCGGTTCGGGAAGGCCTTCGGGGAATACCCCTTCCCCGAGCTGGATGTGGTGGAGGTCCCTCTGCAGGGCGGGGCCGCCGGCGTGGAGGCGGGCGGCCTGGTGATGATCGGCGAGGATGTATATGGAATGGGGGATCTGAGCGGGCTGCTCGGGGGCCTGTCCTCCGGAAGGGGGTCGCTGGATCTCCTGGGCTTCGTGGTGGCCCATGAGGTGGCCCATCAGTGGTGGTATGGGATCGTGGGGAACGATGCCCATCGGGAACCGTGGCTGGACGAAGGGTTGACCAACTGGTCTGCGGCCTTCTGGGTGGAGCAGGCCCACGGCCCGGAGGCCGCCCGGATGACATGGGATCTCCTGGTGCTGTTTCCTTATCGCCTCCGGCTGATGGAAGGGAATCTTCCCCTGAACGAGCCCGCCGAGCGCTACTCCGAGCTGGATTATGCGGCCATCGTCTACGGGAAGGGGGCCTGGATGTATGAGGCGCTGCGCCGGGAGATGGGGGAGGAGCGCTTCTTCGCCTTCCTGCGGCGGTATCTGCAGCGCCACCGCTGGGGCTGGGCGACGGGGGATTCCTGGCGGGAGACGCTGAGCGAGGTCTGGGGGCGGGAGCGGGCGGAGGCCTTCTACCGGCGCTGGGTGGAGGGCCGGGAGATCACCGAAAAGGATCTCCCGCCCAGCCCGACGCTGGACCCCCTTTTCCAGGATCCGGCGCTGGGCGGGATGCTGCGGGCGTTCCTGGAGGCCCTGATGCAGATGGAACCCTGATGTCCCGGCGATGAGTTGGAGTGCGGTGCCTAGGCACCGCACTCCTCCAATATGGGCGACCGGTTTCCGCCTCGCGCGGGAGCCCATGTCCGGTTCGCCCCGGAAGCGGTGGCAGCCGGCGATCCCCGCGGAACATCCGAGCAGGAGGTATCTCCCATGACGTGGCGGCGACAGCTCACGAGGGTCATACCCTTCGCGAGCGCATGGCAGGCCTTCCTCATCGGGAGCGCGCTGCTCCTTCTGACCGCGTGCGGCCTTTCCCCAACGGCTTCGCGGGCAACGCCGACGGCGACGCCGCCCCCTTCGCCCACCCGGCCCCCTCGGCCCACAGCAACCCCTACCCCGGAGGCTGGCGCCCTCCCCCAGGGCCGATTCGCCGTCGGATATGCCGGCGAGCCGTCCAACGGGATCGCGATGGAGGTCCCGGCCTTCGAGATCCGGGATCGCCGCCTGCGGGTCTACGCGGCCTTCGCCCATCGAGGGGAGCGCAGTCAATCCTTCTACGCCCCCCTGGAGCCGGGCCGATCCGCCGAACTCCGGGTCGGGGGCCGGCGGCTGGAGCCGGTTGCGGTCAGCGGGAACTTTGAAGAGGATATCTGCCCGGAATATCCGCCCTCCCGGAAGATCTGCCTGTGGATCGTCGGTGCGGTGGAGCGGGGCTGGTTCGAGTTCGAGCTGCCTGAAAGCGCCTCGCCGCCCTTCGTCTTCCGCTTCCCCGGCTTCGGCCAGGCGGAGCTCCGTCCGGAGAAGCCGCTCTCCGGCGAGGTCTGGGATCTCCCGCCGGGTCCTTTCCCCCAGGGAGAGTGGACCTTTAAGGGCTTGTCCGCCTTCCGGCATCCGCGCGTCGGCGTCGATCTGATCTTCCGGCGCATCCAGGCCGATGGCCGCCGCATGCAGGTGGACCTGGAGCTCCGCAAGCCGAAGGGGCTGCTGGTGATCGGGAATCTCCCGGGGCCCGGGGAGCTCGGGGCCGTGTACGCCGCGGGGCACCAGATGTTCCCGATCCAGTTCCCGGAAGATCTGAAAGAGATGCTGCCGCCCGGGGATACCACCCGCCTGAGCGTCACGCTGGTGTATTCGGCCCCCACAGCCGCCGGCCCGATCGTCTTCCGGCTGGAGGGCTGGCCGCTGGCCCGCTTCGATCCCGCCACAGGGGAGCTGACCGAGGTGGATTGGAACGGCCAAGCTTTCGTCCTGGCCCCCACGCCCACGCCTTCCCCGGCCCGGATCGCCCGCCAGGAGATCGAGGCCCTGATCGGGACCATGGCGGAGGCCCTTCGGCGGCGGGACCCCGAGGCCTTCCTCGCTTCCTTCGATCCGAAGGCGGAGGCGGACCGGGAGAGCATCCGGGCGGTGATCTCCGGCGGCGGCTGGCCGCTCCAGGATCTCCGCGTGGAGATCGCCGGCGGCGACTTCGATCCCGACGAGGCCCGGAACGTCTCGCTGGATCTTTCGACCGGGCTGGAGGGGTTCCCGGCTGATGAGCGGTGGCACTACCCGGCGGAGGCGGACTTCCGCAAGGTGGACGGCGCGTGGCGGGTGACCCGCTGGTCCTGGGAGGCGATCCCGCCGTGGGCGCGCCTCCCTGGACGGGCGTGGACTTCGGAGCATTTCACCCTGATTGGCCCGGAGGGCCTGGCGGAGGGGACCGCCCGGGAGGTCCTGGATGAGCTGGAGGAGGCCTATCGGGATCTCTCCGCCCGGCTGCCCCAGGAGGTGATCCGCCCCCGGTATCTGGCCCTGTATGCCCCCGATCGCCGGACCTTCCGGGCCCTGACGGGGAAGGATCCCCAGCTCACCCTGGGTGTGGCCTTCTACCGGACCGTTCCGGTGGTGGAGGATGGGGAGGTGACGGGCTTCCGGGCCAGCGAGACGCTGATGGTGTTGAACGCGGAGGGGGTGAGGGGCTATCGCCAGACGGATCCGATTAATGGGCGGAGCGCCGTGCTGCGCCATGAGCTGGTCCACATGATCCTGGCGCCGTGGACCCGGCCCTGGACCCCCGGGTGGCTGGTGGAAGGGGCGGCGATGACCTACGCCGGGCAGCCCTACTGGAAGGAGCTGAAGGGGGAGATCCAGGGGCTGGAGTCCATGACCTACACCACGCAGTTTGGCCACATCGGGGACATCTTCGGGACGGCGACGGCGCGCCAGTATGCCCTGGCCTCGGCGATGGCCGAGTTCGTCCGGGAGCGCTACGGGGATGCGGCCTTCCTGGCCCTCTACCGGGCGTATGCGGAGGTCCCGGTGGAGACCGTGGAGAAGCACCTTCCGGTCTTCGGGCTGGCGGCCCTGGTCCAGGCCTCCATGGAGGGGATCGCGGAGGAGGTCACCCCTGCATTCATGCAGAAGCATCTCGGGGCCGATCCGGCTGCCTTCCAGGCTGCGTTCCTGGAGTGGTGGAAGGCGAAGCGATAGCCCGAGGATCCTTTTCCGCCTTCTGGAGGGCTATGAAGGCTGCGGGGGGACGCTTCAGCGTTCCCCCGCAGCTTTTTTCCCGGATGGAAACCCGGGGCAGATGCTCGGAGGTTTTTCGATCGCGGGCTCCAAATACCTTCTTCTCCATGTAGACGGCCTGCGGTTTCGAGAGTAGGATCAGGAGCGATGGAACCTTTTCCGTTTCAGGAGGGAGGACGATGCGACGGGTTCTCTATATGATGCTGGCGGGGGCCATCATCGGCCTTGTGCTCGCAGCGTGCAGCGGCGGCACAGGCGGGGCCGGCGGCGGGGCGGGCCTGACGGTCGAGATGGGCGACCTTTATTTCAAGCCGAACACGCTGACGGTGAAGCCGGGCCAGACCCTGCAGATCACCCTGGACAATCGGGGCTCCCTGGAGCATAACTTCGTGCTCTACGACGCGGATGGGAAGACGGTGCTCTTTGAGAAGGATGCGGTCCAGCCGGGCCAGAAAGTCAACGTCTCCCTGAAAGCGCCGGAGAAGCCCGGAACCTACCAGTATGTGTGCACGGTGCCCGGCCACAAGGAGGGCGGCATGGTGGGCACCCTGACCGTGCAGCCGTAAGCGACCGGTAATCCAGGCCGCCCGACCCCTGGGGTCGGGCGGCCTGGTTTCCGGGAGGCATCCCGGGGCGCTTTCGGCGATATCTCCATCTCTCATATCTCCTCGTTGCTCCCCTGCGCCACGCGTTAGCCCCTTATGCCGATGGAAATTGGCCTTGTTGGGCACTCCGTGCCTTGCGTCGGCCTGCGCCGACGCGATTGCTTCCATCCGGCGGCGGCCGGCCATCGGCCGAAGGCCTGTCGAGGTCGAATTCATTCGGCGCCCATCCCGCGTCGGCCCCTTATGCCGATTAAAATCGGCCTTGTT
>BEHY01000021.1 GCA_002898735.1 Candidatus Thermoflexus japonica | reverse complement strand
CCAGAGCTTGCACGCCTGGTTTGCTCACATCCCTGGTCTGAAGGTAGTGATCCCCTCCACCCCTTATGATGCCAAGGGCCTGTTGAAAACCGCGATACGGGATGATAATCCGGTCCTCTTCTTTGAGCACAAAGCGATGTATAGCATGCGCGGATACGTTCCCCCTGAGGAATACACGATCCCATTCGGCGTGGCGGACGTCAAACGGGAGGGACGGGATCTCACGATTGTAGCTATCGGCCGTATGGTCCATGTCGCGCTGGAGGCAGCTCAACAGCTGGCAGAGCTGGGCATCGAGGCTGAGGTGATCGACCCCCGGACGCTGGTTCCCCTGGATCGGGAGACGCTGATCGAATCTGCGCGGAAAACAGGAAGGGTCATCATCCTCGATGAGGGTCACCAGAGCTACGGGGTGACGGCCGAGCTGGCCTCTGTGATCACCGAAGGCGCGTTTTACTATCTGGACGCACCAGTGGTCCGCATGGGAGCGATGGATGTCCCTGTTCCGTTCTCACCGCCCCTGGAGGATCTCACTGTGCCCACTTCGGAGCGAGTGGTGGAAACAGCGAAAGCCCTGTGCGGCCGAGCCTGAACAAAAGGAGGGCGCCATGGGACTGAAAACCTTCGGCACGATGGGTGTGGACTGGGAGGCCCGTGTAGATTTCGAGCGCCTGAGGCGGGAGCGACTCCATCGGATCCGAACCCTGCTTCAGCAGTCCGAGCTGGGCGCATTGTTGTGCTTTGATATGGCCAATATCCGCTACATCAGCGCCACTCACATCGGCACCTGGGCAATGGACAAGGTGGCCCGCTTCTGCCTGCTTCCTCGAAACGATGAGCCCATCGTATGGGATTTCGGCTCGGCAGCCCGCCATCATCAGCTCTATTGCCCCTGGCTGGGAACCGAGCGCTCACGAGCAGGGATCTCCACGCTGCGGGGCGCAATGCCCCCAGAGGCCCAGCGGGCAGAGGATGTGGCCCGCAAGATTCGAATCGAGCTGGAGGAACGAGGCCTGCACCGAGAGCCTCTGGGGGTGGACATCGTGGAGCCTCCGGTGCTGTTTGCCCTCCAGAAGGAAGGGTTAAAGGTGGTCGATGGGCAGCAGTTGTTGATGGAAGCCCGAAAGATCAAGACGCAGGATGAGATCATCTTGATCAACACGGCCTGCGCCATGGTCGATGCCGCTTACGAAGAACTATATCGGGCCATGCGGCCAGGGGTGCGGGAGAACGAGCTCGTTGGCCTGGTCGCTAAAGTGCTTTATGACCTGGGCTCTGAACACGTGGAAGGCGTCAACGCTATCTCGGGGGAGCGCTGTAATCCCCACCCCCACGTCTTCAGCGATCGCATCCTGCGGCCAGGCGATCCCGCTTACTTTGACATCCTTCACAGCTATAACGGCTACCGTACCTGTTATTACCGCACCTTCTTCGTTGGAAGCGCCTCCAAGGCCCAGATCGATGCTTACAAGCGATGCCGGGACTACCTGGATGCGGCCATCGAGCTCATTCGACCCGGCGTGACCACGGCGGATGTGGTGAGGGTCTGGCCACGGGCCGAGGAATTCGGCTTTCCCAATGAAGAGGCAGCGTTCGCCCTCCAGTATGGCCACGGCGTAGGGCTATCAATTTGGGAGAAACCGATTTTCAGCCGTCTGGTCTCTCTGGATCATCCGGAGGTGATCGAAGAGGGGATGGTGATCGCTCTGGAGACCTTCTGGCCGGCCTCGGATGGCTGGTCGGCGGCTCGCATTGAGGAGATGGTGGTGGTCACCAAAGAAGGCTGTGAGGTGATCACCCGCTTCCCTGCGGAGGAGCCCATTGTGGCTGGAACCCGCTACTACACTGCTACGGGTCCTCTTCCAGCCACTCGAGAGACCCAGTCGAATCTCAACAACATGGGAGCTTTGAGCCGGGTTCAGGCGGTGGTGGAAAGCGCCCGGCGGGAAGGGATACCGGCGCGTTGATTCCCTGAACATTGCACAAAGGCCTGAAAGGAGGAATGGCCCCGGTGCGCGAAGTGATCATGCCCGCTCTGGGCGCAGCCCAGCGAACGGGTCGGCTGGTGCGCTGGCTGAAGCGAGAGGGGGAGCTGGTGCAGGCTGGCGAGCCGCTCATGGAGATCGAGACCGATAAGGTGACGGTCGAGATCGAGGCTCCGGCCTCCGGGATCCTTACCGGGATTCGGATCCAGGAGGGAGAGGAGGCCGCGGTGGGCCAGGTCATCGCCTGGATCGTCGCACCAGACGAGTCGACTCCTAAGGCAGAAGAGTACCCAGCCACTGAAGAATCCATCCCTTCGGAGGCTTCCCATCCGGAAATTCGAGCAACCCCTGTGGCGGCCCGGATGGCCGCGGAGCATGGCATCGACCTTCGAGAGATCCGCCCAGAGGGGGGATGGATTCGCAAACAGGATGTCCTGGCCTATCTGGAAGGGCGCCAGCGCCCGGCTTCTCCTTCCCATCCCGCAGGGCGTATCCCAGCTTCGCCAAAAGCCCGACGTCTGGCTCAGGAGCTGGGTATCGATCTGCGCCAGGTGCAGGGATCCGGCCCGGAAGGGGCGGTGCGAGCCGCCGACGTGCTGGCCTTCCACGCCGCCCAGGTGGCGGCGGCACCCTCCCCATCCTCGCTCCCCGCGGTGTGGCGGACGATGGTGGAGCGCCTGACCCGCAGCTGGCCCCAAACGCCCCATTTTTACCTGCAACGCGAAGCTCGAGCTGCTCGCCTGCTCACATGGCACGAACGGATTCAGAAGCGACTTTCCATCCGGCTGACTTACACCGATCTGCTGATTAAGCTGATCGCCGCTGCCCTGCGGGAGCATCCTCGGATCAACGCATGGTGGCAGGAGGGAACCATTGTCGTTCATGAGGAGATTCACATCGGCCTGGCCGTGGCGACGGAGGAGGGCCTGGTGGTGCCCGTGATCCATCACGCAGACCAGCTCACCCTGGAGGAGATCGCGGCCCGCCGGCAGGAACTGGTGGAGAGGGCTCGGGCCGGGCGGCTGCGACCCGAGGATGTGCAGGGCGGGACGTTCACGATCAGCAATCTGGGAATGTATGGCGTAGACGCCTTTATGCCGGTCGTCAATCCTCCCCAGGCAGCCATCCTGGCGGTGGGACGGATTACAGAGCGAGTCGTTCCGACGCACGGGCAGCCAACGGTTCAGCCGATGCTAACCCTGACGCTGGCATGCGATCACCGGGCAATCGATGGGGCGCGGGCTGCGCAATTCCTGGCAACGCTGGCCGAGTTGATCGAAGAACCCCTGGGACTTCTTCACTAACTGCGCAGGAGGCCGAGGATGGGCAATGAGGGGCGGTTGCGAGGATCCGCAATGCTGGTGACGGAGGGGATCCGATCCGAGGAGCCCCTACTGGGTGAATACGGAATCCTGGTGGCTGGGCGCTGGATCCGCACCGGGGATGCGGTGGAAGTGCGGAGTCCATACAGCGAATCCGTGGTGGCCGTGGTGCATCGAGCAGGCCCCTCTGAGCTGGAGACGGCGATGGCCGCTGCTGCCCGGGCCTTCGAGGCTACGCGGCGTATGCCCTCCTGGAAACGGGCAGAGATCCTGGAGCGGATCAGTGCCGGGATCGCATCCCGACGGGAGGAGTTCGCGCGCACCATCGCCCTGGAAGCCGGAAAGCCAATCCGCACGGCCCGGGTGGAGGTCGACCGAGCGATCTTCACCTTCAAGGTGGCCGCCGAGGAGGCCAAGCGGATCTACGGCGAGATCGTGCCGCTGGACTGGGTGCCCGGAACAGAGGGACGCATGGGTTATGTGCGTCGGGTCCCTCTGGGCCCTATTCTGGGAATCACGCCTTTCAATTTCCCGTTGAACCTTGTGGTCCATAAGGTCGCCCCAGCCCTGGCGGCCGGCAATCCGATCCTGATTCGCCCTTCCACCAAGACGCCCGTCAGCGCTCTGAAGCTGGGCGAGGTCATTCTGGAGGCCGGCTGGCCTCCGGAGGGGTTCGCGGTGGTCCCCTGCACGACACAGGACGCGGAACTCATGGTGCGTGATGATCGGATTCGTATGCTGACGTTCACGGGCAGCCCAGCGGTCGGATGGGGATTGAAGGCCCGGGCTGGGCGCAAGCGGGTAACCCTGGAGCTGGGGGGAAACGCCGGGGTGATCATCCATCGGGATGCTGATCTGGATTATGCCGCCGAACGGGTAACCTGGGGCGGGTTCACCTATGCCGGTCAATCCTGTATCTCTGTGCAGCGCGTCTACATCCATGAAGAAATCTATGAAACCTTTGTAAACCGCCTCCTGCAGCGAGTTTCCGCTCTCCGGGTAGGGGATCCCCTGGAAGAGACGACTGACGTCGGTCCTGTAATCGATCGGGAGGCCGCTGAGCGTATCGAGGCGTGGATCCAGGAGGCCATCGCAGGCGGCGCGAAAGTGCTGACGGGAGGACGACGGATCGGGAACCTGTGGGAGCCCACCATCCTGACCTCGATCCGGGAGGACATGAGGGTCTCCTGTCAGGAGGTCTTCGGACCGCTGATCGGCCTCTATCCCTATACGGATCCCATAGAGGCCATCCGGGCGGTTGACCGCAGCGATTACGGATTGCAGGCGGGGATTTTCACCAGCGACCTCCGGCTAATTGAGGCGGCCTTCGAGCATATCGAGGTTGGCGGCCTGGTGGTCAACGATGTGCCTACATTCCGGGTGGATCATATGCCTTATGGAGGCGTCAAGCTGTCCGGCTTCGGGCGGGAGGGTGTGCGCTATGCCATCGAGGAAATGACGGAATTGAAGCTGATGGTTCTGAATCGACTTTAAGACTTCGCTCCAGCGACCCTCGCGAGTAAGCGCACACGGGTTCGGCACAGGCCGCTTTCAAAACAGGAGTTGCACAGCGAGCTTCTTAAATGGCTTTGTTGAGGGCGCGCGGAGCATCTTCGGCACCCGTGCGCCCCCAAAACAAAATCCCAAGGCAGGAAAGGAGGAGATCATGAAACAGTTTCGCTACGTTGTTCTCGTTCTGGCCCTGCTCCTCAGCGCCTGTGCGGGAGCTACCGCGACTCCCACGGCTGCTCCATCCTCGCCAACGCCCGCAGCACCTGCGCCGACCGTTCCCTCAGCGACGCCGACCACGCCGCCTCGCCCCATTCGCATTGGCCTCTCCGTCCCTCTAACCGGTGATCTCGCGATCGCCGGCACGAAACATCGAGATGGATATCAACTCTGCGTGGATCTCATCAATCAGAAAGGTGGCCTGCTCGGGCGGCCGGTGGAGTTGCTGGTGGAAGACAACCGCTCCGATAACGAGGTCACGGTCTCCCAGTATGAACGGTTCATCAATGTGGAGAAGGTGGACTTGCTGTTCGGCACTTTCGCCAGTCGTTTGAACTTTGCGGCCTCCGCCGTGGCGGAGAAAGCCGGTTATGTTTACCCCATCCCATCCGGCGGCGCGCTCCGGATCTGGGAGCGAGGGTTCAAGTATATCTTCTACTTCCAGCAGAACGCGGTGGAATACATCGGCAACGCGCCGCTGCGCGCTCTCATGGCCTATCGGGATAAGGGGATCATCCCGGCGGAGGATTTCCCCAGGACCGCTGCGGTGGTCCATGCGGATGAGTTCTACGGCAACGCGATCGCCACGGGTTTGCTGGGCGGCAAAGTTCAGATCCCGGGGACCGATAAGGTGATCGATTTGGCACCTGGATTCCTCGCGCAGGCCAACATTCAGGTGGTGTTCACTCAGAAATGGCCCGAGGGCTTCACAGACTGGCTGACCCTGGCCAATGCGATTAAAGCCAGCAACCCCGATCTGGTCATGGCCGCTTCAGGCTCCCCGGATGATATCATCCAGCTGGTCCGTGCCCTGAAGACCGTGGGTGCTAATCCCAAGATGATCTACACCGCTCAGGGGACCCAGATTGAATTCAAGGAGGCGCTGGGGGATGCGGTCAACGGGATCATCATCCATGCTTCCTGGCATCCGCTGGTCCCCTATGTGGGTCTGCTGGCAGGCGAGCCCTTCAGCAATCAGGATTTCATCCAGGCCTTTAAGGCGAAATACAACCGGGAGCCGGATGAGGATGAGGCCATCCCCTTCGCGGTCTGCCAGGGCATCGAGCAGGCTGTGCGGGCAGTGGGCTCGACGGATAACAAGGCGATCCGGGATTGGCTGGCCTCGCGAACGAAGGACAACCCGGTGAAGACCATTATGGGAGACTTCTACTGGGACGAGCGAGGTTTGCCGATCGGACGCGACTATCTGGTCACTCAGTGGCAGAACGGTGAGTTGAAATTTGTTTATCCCATCGGGGAGTTTGCGGGCGTAGTGGACCTGCTATGGCCACGGCCCAGGTGGTAGACAAGAAGGGAAGTTCAGATCGGGGCGATCCGGAGGGCGACGATGGCGTTACTGGAAGTTCGTGATCTGACCAAAGATTTTGGGGGCCTTCGGGCTGTGAACCGCTGTTCCTTCGCCGTTGAACAGGGGAGCATCACGGCGCTGATCGGCCCAAATGGTGCCGGAAAGACCACCGTGTTTAATCTGATCACGGGGCTGCTTCGGCCAACTTCCGGTCGGATCTACTTCCAGGGGCGGGATATTACCGCCATGCCACCCCACCGGATCGCCCGGATGGGCATCGCACGGACGTTCCAGATCACCCGGGAGCTTGCTGAGCTGACCGTCCTGGAGAATGTGGTTGTGTATGCCGCTCGAGAAGGTCTGGCCGGGTTGATCCGGAGCAGTATCCTCCAGCACGAGGCAGAGCGGGCCATGGCGCTGCTGGAGTTCGTGGGGCTGGCCGCCATGGCCCGTGAGAAAGCGGGGAAGCTTTCCTACGGACAGAAGAAATTGCTGGAGCTGGCCGGCGTGCTGATGGCTGAACCCCAACTGATTATGCTGGATGAGCCGGCTGCTGGAGTCAACCCCACATTGCTGGAGGAGATCCTGGAACGCATTCTACAGCTGAACCGTTCAGGCATGACCTTCCTGATCATCGAACACAACATGGATGTGGTGATGAACCTCAGTCATCAGGTCGTGGTCATGGCTCACGGGGAAGTGATCTGCCAGGGAGCGCCAGAGGTCGTCCGGCAAGATCCCCGCGTGCTCGATGCTTATCTGGGGGCAGCGTGATGTCGATCCTGGAGCTTGAAGAGATCTCCGCCGGGTATGGGATGGGTCCGGATATTCTGAACCGGGTCTCCATTCGCTTCGAAGCCGGTCTCATTCATTGTCTGATCGGCCCAAATGGGGCAGGCAAATCGACCCTGCTTCGTGTGATCGCTGGACTGCTTCGCCCTCGCTCAGGAAGGGTACTTCTGGAGGGAAAGGTGATCTCTGGATTGCGGCCGGACCAGATTCTGGCCCATGGCATTTGCCTGGTACCTCAGGATCGCAGCCTCTTTCCAGATATGACTGTTCGCGAGAATCTGCTAATGGGTGGCTATATCGAGCGGGACCAGCGCCAAGTATCCCGCCGGATAGATGAGGTGCTGGAGATTTTCCCGGAAGTCCGCCGGCATCTGAACCACAGGGCTGGGACTCTATCCGGCGGCGAGCAACAGATGGTGGCCATCGCACGCGGTCTGATGATCCATCCTCGTGTCATGATGCTGGACGAGCCCAGCCTGGGCCTTGCTCCCCTGGTGGTCGATCGGATCTTCGAGGCGATCTCCCGATTGAAAACCCTGGGGATCACCGTCCTTATCGTCGAGCAGAATGTGCGTAAAGGCCTGGTCTACGCTGATCGGGGGTATGTGCTGGATATGGGGCATCTCTCCTTCGAAGGGCCGGCCCGAGAGGTTATAGAGGATCCCCGACTCCAGGAACTCTATCTGGGGCGAATGGTGCTCTCGAATCGGGAGGGGCAAAGATGACCAGCGGGCTGCAAATCCTGATCCTGGGACTCGCGCTGGGAGGCGTCTACGCCCTGATGGCCATTGGCCTCTCGATGACCTATGGCGTGATGAGGATCCTGAACCTGTCGCATGCGGCTTTCATGGTCCTGGGGGCCTATCTGGCCTATTGGGCACTGCAGATCCTCCGTATTGATCCGCTGGTATCGATTCTGATCAATGGGCCGTTGTTTTTCATCTTCGGGATTATCCTCTATCGGATCCTGTTTGTCCCTCTGGCCGGGCGCCCGCGCTACACGGAGGCCACTCTTTTGCTCTCCTTCGGCCTTGCGCTGAGCATCGAGGGCATGATGGGAGCCCTGTGGACCGGGATCTATCGGCTGGCCAACCCCCCTTATGCAACCCGATCCCTTGCATTCGGCTCGTTCTATATCCCAGAAGGTCAGATGTATGCAACAGCAGCGAGCCTGTGGATTCTCACCGCCCTCTGGGGCTTTCTACAGAAGACGCGATTTGGCCGTGCGATTCGGGCGACGATGCAGAACCGAACCGCTGCCCAGATTGTTGGTGTCAATGTGGAAAGAATCTCTGCGCTGGCTTTTGGACTGGGGATGGCTTCCGCAGGGATTTCTGGATCCCTTCTGAGCTTTCTTTTTCCCTTCTTCCCAGGCAAGCACTGGCAGTGGATTTCCATCCTGCTCTCCTTGGTCGTCCTGGGAGGGATGGGAAGCCTGATTGGGACGGTCGTGGGGGCGTTGATGCTGGCTGTAGCTTCTGTATATGTCAGCTCGATCCTGGGCCCCACATGGTCCCCGGCTACATTCTACGCCGCGCTGTTCCTGGTGTTAATGATCCGCCCCCAGGGGCTGTTCGGGAAGAGGGAGGTGTGAGATGGCATTGCTGGATCAAATCCGGATCGTAATCCCTCATCGACTGGAGACCCGCTCGCTCATCCTGCTGAGCCTGGCGCTTGTGCTATTCCTCCTTCCGATCCTGCAAGTGGTCTCCGACGGCTACAACTATGTGCTGCATGTCTTGATGGTGATCTTCATGTATATCGCCCTTGCCTCCGGATGGAATATCATCGGTGGCTACGCAGGATACACGTCGCTGGGGCACCCGGTCTTCTTTGCCCTTGGGGCCTATTTCTCCGGAGTGCTCCTGGTTTATCGGGGATGGTCTCCTTTCTGGACAGCGCCGATCGCCGGGCTGGTGGCCACGCTGTTCGGATTCGCGTTCGGTCTGGTTGCCTTGCGCACCCGCGGGCCAGCCTTCGTGATCTCAACCATCGCCCTGCTCCTCCTCGCCCGGTTGATCCTGGATAACTGGGAGTGGGTGGGGGGTTCCAACGGGCTGAGCCTCCCAATGATCGGCTGGCCTTATCGGCTCTACAAGATCCCCTTTTACTACGGGATGCTGCTCACCGCCCTGCTTGCGATGTGGGTTTCCTACCGGATCCGGCATTCCAAGCTTGGCCTTTTCCTTCGGGCAATTGCGATGGATGAGACGAAGGCTGAGGTCGCTGGCATCAATACCCGCATGTGCAAGGTGATCGCCTTCGCGATCAGCGCTTTCTTCGCCGGCATTTGCGGCGCGCTTTGGGGTTATCAGCAAACCTATCTACGCCCCACCATCTTTCTGACCATCGGCGCTGCAGCCGATCTGGTGCTGATCAACCTGGTGGGAGGGCGCGGGACCGTGGCTGGTCCCGTGCTGGGAGCGGCGCTACGGGTTGGGCTGGACGAGCTCGTGGTGAACCAGTTTGGGTCGACCGAGCTGAACATCACGGCAACCGGTCTGCTGATGATCCTGATTGTGCTCTTCTTCCCCGGCGGGATCATCGGGGCGCTGCGGGAACGCCAGCGCCTGCCCCGCCTGCTGGACTGGGATTAGAGGACGCCATAAAGGGAACACAAGGCTCAGCAGGATCCCTGAGGAAGCTTCCCGATGATCGTATGCGAAGTGGAAGCTCGTGTTCTTGAAGGAATGCGCAAGCTGGCGATCGCTCGAGTGATCCGTGGCGATCAGGCCTCTGAAGTGTTCACGCTGGTCAGCGATGAGGGAGCCCCCCTGGGTGGAGAGGGAAGCGCACCGACCCCCCTGATGTATTTTGTGGCCGGCGTGGCGTTCTGAGTGCTCACTCAACTCGCGCGGTGCGCGAGGGACCTTAAGGTTCCCCTTGAGGAAGCCCGGGCAAAGGTGGTGGGGCGATTCCAGCGAACAGGCTCTGTGCTCCAGGGCACAGCACGAGGAGAATGTCTGGGGTTCGAAATCGCTCTGAGCTTGCGGACCAGCGCGGATATCGAGGTGGTGCGCCGAGTTTTGATCATGGCTCATGCCACCTGTTATACCGAAAGCGTCCTGCGCGGCGAGATCCCCCTCGTTTTGCGGCATGAAGTAAATGGAGCCCTGCTGGAGCTCACAGCTCTGTAGTTCCCTGATGGGGTTATTTTCTGTGGGGTTGGGGGAATTGGAGGCTACAAAAGGTAGCCCCAACCCTCGGACGATTTTTTCTCGGAGGGAAACAGCGGAGGACTCGTCAAAGGGGGCTGCTATGGGAATCCTGTGGGCCGTGCTATCAGCGATCGGGTTCGCGCTCTTCCAGGTCGTGAACCGCCGCGCAGGCCTGGGTATCGATGTCCTTCAAGCGACCTTCCTGCTCATCCTGATCAGTGCCCTGACGCTGACCGGGATCGCCTGGGCTGTGGAGGGTTCGGACTCCTTGCAGCAGCTGTCCGCTCCTGCATTCCTGGCCTTCGCCCTCTCGGGGGTATTCCACTACGCGCTGGGCTGGACCATGCTGGGGCTCAGCCAGCGAGCTGTGGGCGCGGCCCGAGCAGGGGCTCTGGTGGGGATTAGCCCTTTGTTCGCCACGGCTATCGCATGGATTGCCCTGGGGGAATATATCTCCTTCATCGCTCTGCTGGGAATCGTCTTCATCGTTCTCGGCGTTTACCTCGTTTCTACTGACTCCTATTGAGGATCTCTTCTGGATGGCCGACCGGATGTCTGTTCGCTGGTTTTCCACGAAGACCCATCTGGGCATTGGATGGGGATTGGGAGCAGCTATCTGCTGGGCTATCGATCCCGTGTTCATCCGCTGGGGATTGGCCCGTTTCCACTCTCCGCTCTGGGGGGCCGCTCTCAGCCTGCTGGCCTGCCTGGGGATCTACGGAGGGCTCTTAGCGCTTCGCCGTCGATCCGATCGGCTTCCCCCTGCTTCGATCCTGGGATGGCAGATTGGAGCCGCGATCCTGGTGGCGCTGTCCACATGGATCAAATGGCTGGCGCTTCAAGAGGTTCCCGCAGGGATCACGCTGGCCCTGGGACGGCTCTCTGTCCCCCTTGTGGTTATCCTGTCCCCGCTGATCATCGGCCGATCTCTGGAACGCCTGACCCTTCGGCTGGGGATCGGAGCCGGACTGATCACGATCGGCACGATGTTGCTGATCCGCTCGGGGTAGAAGCCTGCTATGGTCGTTGATATCCATGCCCATATCCTGGTTGAAGAGCTGACCCAATCCGCCGCTCCTGAGGAAATCTGGCGCCCCCTGGTAACTCGCGCACATGGAGAGGAGCGCATCGAGATCGGCGGGAGGCCGCTGACCTCGGTGCGGCAGCCCTTCGTGGATCTCGACGCCATCCTGCAGGTCCAGGAGGCAAGGGGAATCCAGATCACAGTGCTTTCACCATGGATCGCGCTGCTGCGGGAGGAAGCTGACGCCAATGAGGCATTGCGGGTCGCTCGCTGTCTCAACGAGGCGCTGGCCCGACGCGTCCAGCAGTATCCTCATCGCCTTCGAGCTTTCGGGGCAATTCCCCTGAATGACCCGGAGCAAGCGGCCCGGGAGCTGGAGCTGCTGATGCAGGAACCCGGGATGGTCGGGGTGGAAATCCCGGCGCGCGTGCATGGAGATTCCCTCGGACACGAGCGGTTCGATCCCCTGTGGGCAGCGGCCGAGGCGATCGGTGCCTTCGTCTTCATCCATCCTACCGCGCGCAGCGATGCATTTCCCGGCCTTCAGGACTATTACCTGTGGAATGCTGTCGGCAACCCATTAGAGACTACCATCACGGCAGCTCAGATTGTGATGACAGGCGTTCTGGAGCGTCACCCTCGTCTGAGGATCCTGCTTGCCCATGGCGGTGGGGCGCTGCTCCATCTGAAGGGCCGGCTCCAGCACGCATGGCACCAGCGCCCGGAGGCCCGTCAGCGTCTTCGAGAGCCTCCGGAGGCCTCGATACATCGATTCTACTTTGACACGGTGACTCATGATCCGAATATACTGCGGGCCCTGATTGACTTCGCTGGAACCGATCAGGTTCTCATGGGCTCTGACTATCCCTTCGATATGGGTCTGGAGGAGCCCGTTGAATTTGTTCGCAGTCTGCGTCTTCCACCAGAGCAGGAAGCGAAGATCCTGGGCGGCAATGCGGCCCGCCTGTTCAACCTGGAGGGATAAGATGGCGAAAGTGTTTTCAAAGGAAGAGCTGCCCCACTGGGTTTCCACGCGGGATACCCGGGATCGCCTGGATCTGATCACCGAACATGTGCCGGTAGACGCAAAACGCCTCCGGGCTGATCGAATTCGATATCATCCCGGAGACACTTCTGCCAAGCATTATCACGCAGACTGCGTCCACCTGTTCTGGATTCTGGAAGGTCATGGCCTTCTCCACACGGACACGGAATCCATACGGCTCTCCCCCGGCGAGGTGGCCATCATTGGACCAGGGGAAATTCACTGGTTTGAAAACGATACGGAGGATGATTTCGTCTTCATCGAGCTCTGGGTCCCCCCACCGAAGGAGACCGTATGGATCACGGATGACCAGTGAACGTGGGCATGCAGGGCCTGAGGTTCAGGCTCCGATGACTTCTTCCGATCCACCCATCCACACGGCTGCGTTTTCCCTATGTGTAAGGCGGGAGATAGAGGAGCAGCTCCGAAGAGAGGGAACTCATGGGAGAGATCCAGGAATTCGACGTGGTGGTGGCGGGTGGCGGACACAATGGACTGGCTTGCGCAGCTTACCTGGCCAAAGCTGGGCTCCGCGTGCTGGTGGTTGAGGGACGGGAGATCCTGGGTGGGGACACCACCACAGAACCCCTCACATTGCCCGGGTTTCGCCACGACCCATGTGCGACCGCCTTTGAGCTCTTCCAGACAAGTCCTACCATTCGTAACGATGAGCTGGGTCTGCAACATCGCGGCCTTCGCTTCCTTTACCCCGACCCTGTGGTCACCATGCCCTTCGAGGACGGAACATCCCTGACCATGTGGCGGGATCGACAGCGCACGATCAGGGAGATTGCCCGTTTCTCCCATCACGACGCAGAGGCCTATCAGGAACTGCTCGCCGAATATGATTCCATCAAAGAGATCTTCAATGCCCACCGCTACACGCCGATCGGGTACGGTCCCTCGCTGGAGGAACGACTGGATACATTGCCGAACGGGAGCTATTGGAAGCGCCGGTATCGCCAAAGCGCCCTGGAGATTATCACGGAATACTTCGAGGATGATCACGTGCGTGCTTTTATGCTCTGGCTGGCCTTCATGACCCTCCAGCCGGTGGATCGGCCTTACACCGGACGTCTGGCCTATGCGCTCCCCCACGGCCGCCAGACCAACTCCTGGACGTTACCGGCAGGAGGGGCGGGTGTCCTGCCCGGTCTCCTGGCGGAAATCATCCAGGAGAAAGGGGGAGCAATCCGGACCGGCCGTTGGGTTGTCGAGCTCCTGATGGAGAACGAGCGGTGCGTGGGGGTCCGGACCGCGGATGGCTCGGTTTACCGGGCCCGCCGGGCTGTGGTCTCCTCCATCCATATCAAGCACCTGGTGGATATGGCCCCACGGGAAGCCTGGGGGGAAGCATTTCTGAAGGGCGTGGCGCAATGGCAGGCTGGATGCACCATGTTCGTCGCCCACTATGCCCTGCGGGAGCCGCCACGATATCCTGTGAACGGAGAGCCTCTCCCGGTGGTCACTGCAGGCATCGCAGGGTCCACGGACAACCTGCTCCGGTTGATGAGCGATTTCCGTCGAGGCCAGCTGCACCTGGACACCCCGGTCCTTCTGGTCCTCACGCCTTCCGTGGAGGATCCCAACCGGGCGCCGCAAGGATATCACACCCTGAAGGTGGTCTCTTTTCTGCCCTACGAGCTGGCTGGCGGCGATCCCTCTCGCTGGGATACGCTCAAGGAAGATGTGGCCCGTCAACTGCTGGATCATCTGCGTCACTTCGCTCCCAACCTTCGGGACGAGGTGATCCTGGCTCATTATGTGGAGAGCCCCCTGGATCTGGAACGGCGCAATCCCCATAACTGGCACGGGACATGTCACGGCGGGGATATGTCCCCTGCGCAATCCGATGAGCTACGGCCCGTCCCTGGCTGGGCAACCCATCGCATGCCGATCCCCGGGCTCTATCAGACAGGATCGACCACGCATCCAGGCGGCTCGGTAACTGCAGGGCCTGGCCGGAACGCGGCCTGGGTGATTCTGGATGACCTGGGCATGCCAGCGGAGGCTATTCTGCGAGCACCGCTCTCCTGATCATGCGCTAAGCAGGAGGAAGAGAATGGTCGATCCCCGTGTGCGGACAGCCATAGAGCACTGGATGCCCCGTTTCGTGGCCCAGGGTGTGGATGTGAACGATTTCTTCCGCACGACCGCCCGGATTGAGCGCTGGGAGCAATGGCTGGAGGCCTGGTGCGAGCTTGGGGAAATGCACTGGGATCTGGCGCGCGAGGCGGAGGAGAAAGGCCGGAGCCGGACAGCGGGGGAGACCTACGTGCGGGCGGCCCTCTGTTATCACTTCGCCCAGTTTCTGTGGCTGGTGGATCCGGAGCGACGCCGCGGGGCTCATCGGCAGGCCGTCGAGGCTCTCTACGCCGCTCATCGCCATCTGGATCCGAGGGCAGAACGGATAGAGATCCCCTTTGAAGGCACCCGGCTGGTGGGGAACCTGCGCCGACCACCCGGCACGGCGCGCCCCCCGCTGGTGCTGTTGCTCCCCGGCCTGGATTCCGCGAAGGAGGAGTTTTTCCACTGGGAGGAGGTCTTCCTGCGCCGAGACATGGCCACGTTCTCCCTGGATGGCCCGGGTCAGGGGGAGGCCCGGGAGAACACAGGGATCCGCCCGGATTATGAGATCGCTGTGAAAGCGGTTCTGGACAAACTGGCCAGCCGTGGGGATCTGGATCTGGAACGCGTGGGGGTTGTGGGGGTGAGCCTGGGAGGGTATTACGCCCTGCGGAGCGCGGCTTTTGAGCCGCGCATCCGGGCTGTAGTCGCTATCAGCGGGCCTTATGATTTCGGCGCCTGCTGGCCTGATCTGCCGACCCTGACCAAGGAAGTGTTCATTCACCATGCCCGCGCGCGCGATGAGGCTGAAGGCCAGCGCCGCGCGGCCGAGCTCACTCTGCGAGGCCTCCTGCATCAGGTGCGCCAGCCGGCGCTGGTCGTCTTCGGGAAGCAGGATCGCCTGATCCCCTGGACGCAGGCGGAGCAGACGGCATCGGAGCTGCCCAACGGCCAGCTGGTGATGTATCCGGAAGGCAACCACGTGTGCAACAACATCCCTTATAAGTATCGGCCTCTGGTGGCCGATTGGATAAGGGAACAACTGGTCTGGAAAGAAGTCCAGTCCTCTTCATCTATTCGGGAGGGAGGGATGTCCCGATGGTAGAACCCTTCTCCGAATCGGAGATGAAACGCCGCTGGCAGCTGGCCCGGGACATGATGCGGCACTATGAGCTAATAGGCCTGCTGGTCCATGGCAACTCGGGCCTTCATCGGCATAATCAGGCGAATGTGTTCTGGCTCACCGATTACATGGACTGGCATCATTGTTATCTTTTCGCCCCCTTCGATGAAGAGGTGGAGCCTGTCCTGTGGGTCGGTCTCGCCAACCATGTGGCGAGCGCACGGGAGGTCAGCTTTATACGCCGGGTGGAGTGGGGCGGCTACCATCCGGCCGCACGCATCGTTGAACATCTACGCCGGTTCGGCCTCACGAGGGGGCGCCTGGGCCTGGTGGGGATCAATGCGAAGTTTGGGGTCAGCATGCCGTATCTCCATTACCTTCACCTCCGGGAAACCATGCCGGACCTGGAGCTCGTGGATATGACTGCGGAATTCGTCCGGCTGCGGATGGTGAAATCCGATGAGGAAATCGGCCGGCTGCGCCGGGCGGCGGAGCTAACCGATCGAGCAATTTACGCCCTGTGGGAAAAGATCCGTCCGGGGATGCCCGATCACGCCCTGGTGGAGATCGTTGAGAGCGCCTACCGTGGCCTGGGCGGAACGCCCCATGTGACCTACATCCGGACCATGCCGATGGATCAGCCCAACGGTTGCGCGCCGGCTCAGAATCCGATCGGACGCATTCTGGAGCGCGGGGATGTGGTGCTCACGGAGATCAGCGCCTCCTGGGGAGGTTACTCCGGGCAGATCCACCGTCCGCTGTTTGTCGGCGTGGATCCCTCCCCGGAATGGCAGCGCCTGTTTGATGTGGCCCTGGAGGCTTACCGTCGCATGGCGTCGGCCCTTCGCCCTGGCGCCCGTGAGCGGGACGCCATCCGGGCAGCCTCGGTGATCGGGGAGGCTGGATACAGGATCTATGACGACCTGCTCCATGGATTCGGGGTCGACATCACGCCTCCCCTGATTGATCGCTCCTGTACCCAGTACTGGCCATGGGAGGAGGACCGGCCCGTTCCCGAAGGCGAGCGCTTTGAACAGAACATGGCGATCGTCCTCCAACCCAATCCGATCACCCCCGATGAGCGTATGGGGCTGCAGGTCGGCGCCCTCACTGTGGTCACGGATGAGGGCGCGGTATCCCTGCATCAGGTCCCCTTTGAGCCCCTGATCGTGCGGGTTTAGAGCGCCGAAAAAGCCGAGGAATTTGTGGAGGTTCAAATGCCGATTCGAGTCCAGGCGGAGAAGATGCTCCATCACGTCGGGGCAGGATGGCAGGAAATCGTCCTGGCAAACCTTGATGGCCTGAACATCCCGGGGGTTCGCCTATCTCAGTGGAAGCTGGATCCAGAGAAGATGGGGCCGGAGCAATACCACGGCAACGCTGAGGGCTTCCTCTATGTGTCCCGCGGAAGCGGCACGATATGGGTGAATGAGTGTCCATGGCCCCTGGCCCCTGAAACGGTCGTCTGGCTGGAACCTGGAGATCGTTATCGGATCCAGGCAGGGAGCGAGGGCATAGAGATCCTGCATGCGGTTGTCGAATAACCGACCCGATCACCTGACGACTTCCGGCAAGGAAGAGAGGACAATCCACAGGATTCAAACCTCGGGGCCGGAAGCGCGATTGCGACATTTGATCCGTCGGGGCGGATTTTCCGGGAGGAGGATCGGATGGTCATCCGTGAAACATTTGATGTAGAGGCCCCCCTGGAGCAGGTATGGGCTGTTCTCCAGGATGTGCCGCGCTTAGCCACCTGTGTGCCGGGGGTGGAAAGGGTGGAGGAAATTGGGTCCGACCAATACCGCGGCCAGCTGGCCATTCGAATTGGTCCACTGAGCGCCCGATTTGAGGGGAGTGTCCGGATCACCCGACGGGAGCCTCCAACCGGTCTGGAGGCAGAGATTGAAGGTCAGGACGGCGTTTCCGGCTCCTGGGTGAAAGGGGTCTTCCGAGGCTCCCTGGAACCCACAGGGAAGGGAACTCGCATGGCTTGCGAGGTGAATTTGACCCTGCGGGGGCGCCTGGCCCAGTTCGGGGGTCCGGTTTTTGAGGCCACTGCCCGCCGGATGATCGCCGAGTTCGCCCGGCGGCTCCAAGAAGCTATGGAGGAGCCCTCATGAGCCCTGAGGTGCTCCATCCCGCCACTCTGGAGGAGACCCTGGCCGTGCTGGAGGCCTATGGCGAAGAGGCCCGCCTCCTGGCTGGGGGAACGGCTCTGGTGCTGCTGCTACGCCACGGTCTGATCGCCCCCCGGGCCCTCATCTGCCTGGAGGAAGTGTCCGAATTGCAGAGCATCCAATTCAACGAGGACCACGTCTGGATCGGCGCGATGATCCGCCTGCAGACCCTGGCCCGCTCCCCTCGGATCCGCGCCCTTTTCCCGGTTCTGGCGATGGCCTGTGGCGAGGTTGGGAACATCCGGATCCGCTATCAGGCGACTCTGGGCGGCAACCTGGCAGAGGCGGACTACGCCTCCGACCCCCCCATTGCTTTAATAACCCTGGACGCCATCGTATGGGTTCAGAAGGCAGAGGGTAAACGAGCCATCCCCATCGCCGGGTTTTTTCAGGGCCTTTACACAACAGCTCTGGAGCCGTGTGAGCTCATTGTCGGGATCCAGATCCCATATCCTCCACCAGGAGCCCGCATGGCTTATCTCAAGTTCCGCACACGATCCGCCGAGGATCGGCCCTGTGTAGGCGTGGCCGCCCTGGGGGTCTTCGAGGATGGGATCTGTCAGGATCTGCGTGTAGCGGTTGGAGCAGCCTGTGAACGGCCCCAACGCCTCCCCGAGGTAGAGCAGCTCGCTGTAGGACGTTCACTGGATGAACGGGTGATCCGTCTGATCGCGCAGGGCTACGCAGATCAGATCGAAACCCTGAGCGATCTGCGTGGGTCCGCCGATTACCGAAAGCGCATGATCGAAGTGCACGTTCGAAGGGCTTTGGAGGAGGTATGCAATGGCCATGGGGCAATCGGTGCCGGTGCGGGACGCTGAAGCGAGGGTGCGTGGAACGCTTCCCTATCTCTCGGACCTCCGGCTCCCGGGGATGCTGGTGGCGAAGATCGTACGCAGCCCTTTCCCCCACGCCCGGATCCGACGCCTGGACCCCCGGCCAGCTATGGGGATCCCTGGCGTGGTCGCGGTGCTCACCGCAGAAGACTTCGACCGACCCGGGGCTCCCCGTCTCGTTTACGGAGTGGATCGAAAGGATCAGCCCGTAGTTGCCCGGGATCGGGTCCGTTACGTGGGCGAGCCGGTGGCGGCGATCGCCGCTGAGACCCCCGAGGCTGCGGAGGAGGCGGCGCGAGTCATCGAGATAGAATACGAGGAGCAACCGGCCGTGTTCGATCCCATCGAGGCTGCGCAGCCTGGAGCGCCTCTCGTTCATGAAGATTGTCCGAACAATATCTTTCTCCACACCCGTTTGCGCCATGGCGATCTGGAGGCAGAATTCGCAACAGCCGACCTGATCGTCGAGGAAACCTACACCACCCCACCCGCCTCCCATGCGGCCCTGGAGCCCCACGGGGTCATCGCCTGGTGGGAAGACGGCCATCTCACCCTCTGGAGCACCACCCAGGCCCCCTTCGTGGTCCAGGAAACCCTGGCCGAGATTTTCGGGCTTCCCCCAGAGTCCGTGCGGGTTATCGTCCCCCCCCTCGGGGGCGGATATGGGGGCAAAGGATACGTCCGCCTGGAGCCTCTCGCCGCCGCCCTGGCCTGGAAGGTCCATGGGCGGCCGGTCCGGCTGATCCTGGATCGCTTTGAGGAATTCGTTACCCTCACCCGACACGCTGTCTGCATCCGTATCCGGACCGGCGTTCGACGCGATGGGACCCTCACCGCTCGCCAGGTGGAGGTGTATTGGGGGGCCGGAGCCTATGCGGACATCACTCCGCGCTTGCTCCGCAGTGCAGGTCTGGTGCGAGTGGTGGGACCCTACCGTATCCCCGCCGTTCATGTGGATGCGTATGGGGTCTATACCCATCTGCCTCCTGCAGGACCTTTCCGGGGCACCATGAGCTTCGAGGGCGCGTGGGCCTATGAGTCCCATATGGATACCATCGCTCATCAGCTGGGAATGGATCCCCTGGAGCTCCGACGGAAGAATATCCTGCGTCCAGGCGATCGCTTCTGCACCGGGGAGGTGATCGAAGAGGCTTTCTTCCTGGAATGTCTGGAGGCCGCAGCCCGATGCCTGGGATGGGGGCAACCGTATGAGAAAGGGAAAGGAATCCTCCGGCGGGGTCGCGGGTTGGCCGTGATGATGAAGAGCACGCTCCCGCGTTCCCGCTCCGAATGCCGGCTGATCCTGAGAGCGGACGGCAGGCTCGAGCTCCACACCGGCACTGTGGAGATGGGGCAGGGGGCCCATACGGCACTGGCGCAGATCGCCGCGGCGGAAACAGGCCTGCCTCTCGAACGCATCGAGGTGATCGGGCCGGATACCGCGCGGGTCCCCTATGATGCCACCACCAGCGCCAGCCGCTCGACCAGCATGATGGGGGCGGCCGTCCAGAAAGCGGCCTTCCGGCTGAAGGAGGAAATCCGCCAGCGGGCTGCCCCTCTCCTGGAAGCGAACCCGGATGAGATCATCGTTCGGGCAGGAAGGGTAGAGCTACAGAGCCGACCAGAGATCTGGATCTCATGGGAGGAGATCCTGCGCCGGCATGGTCTGGAAACCCTGGAGGCCCATAGCGTCTTTGAGACCCATGGCGGCCTGAATCCGGAGACCGGGCAGGGGATCGCCTCGCCTCACTGGCATCAGGGCGCAGGGGCCTGTGAGATCGAAGTGGACATTGAGACCGGGAAAATCCGGATCCTGCATTACTGCGCGGCAGCCTATGCGGGGCGGGTCGTCAACCCGGCCCTGGCGGAGCTTCAGAACCAGGGCAACGTCGTTTTCGGGCTGGGACAGGCCATGATGGAGCAGATTGTCTTCGATCATGGCCAGCCGACGAACGCAAACCTCTCGGATTATCCAATTCCATCCCTTCGGGATCTCCCTAACGAATTGATCAGCCTGCTTCTGGAATCTCCGGAGGGAAACATTCACGGGCTCGGCGAGATGACGCTTCCGCCCGTGGCGCCGGCCATCGCCAACGCCCTATTCGACGCCATCGGCGTCCGCATCCGCGATCTGCCGATCACACCGGAGAAAGTGTGGAGGGCCCTCCATGGCGATGAAGCAGACATTCGAGCTCCGGGTCAACGGCCGTGTCCATCGGATCGAGGCTGCCCCTGATCGCCGGTTGCTGGAGGTCTTGCGGGAGGATCTGGGGTTGGGAAGCGTGCGGGAAGGCTGCGGCATCGGGATGTGCGGGGCATGCACCGTGCTCCTGGGCGGCCGGCCGGTCAGCAGCTGCCTGCTGCTGGTCTCCCAGGTTCATCATCAGGAAATCGTGACGGTGGAAGGCCTGGAGGAGAACGGCGCGCTCCATCCGGTGCAGCGAGCCTTTATCGAGCATTTTGCTTTCCAGTGCGCCTATTGCACTCCGGGTTTCGTTCTCTCAGCCGTCGCCATGCTGGAGCGGGAACCTGATCCGGATGAGCAGGTCCTTCTCGAATACTTATCGGGGAACCTGTGCCGGTGCGGCAGCTACCTCAACATCCTGAAGGCTGTCCGCGCGGCAGCTCAGGGCCGAAGGCTGCACTCCTCCTGACTGTCGATCTCAGCGCGGGGGAGGGCCTGCCAGCGCACAAACGATTTTTCTTCTTCTATGCAGGAAGGCCATCATGGGGCTATGATGGGGATAGCGGCGATGGCGCCGTCGCCATCCCCATCCGATCGCCTGGCGAAAGGAGCTTTATGGGAAAATCCATGCGGATCCAAGCCCTCGAGGATGAGCAGGCCTTCGCCCATGCGCTGGCGGACGCCCTGGAACAGCTGGGATGGGAGATCGTTCACCGCCCCTCCCTCGAGAACGAGCCCCTCATCGTCCGCCGCCCCTCCACATATCGGATCCTGTTGCGCTATGTCCATCACCAACCCCAGATCAACCGCATCCTGATCTACGTCCTCTTCGGCGGACGGGGGCCGGAGAACCTGGGCCTGGAGGCGCTGCGCGCGGTGAACCGGTTGAACGATACCTATAACCTCGCCAAGCTCTCCTTCGATGAGGATGGAGACGTCTGGTGTCAAACGGTCTTCCCGTTCGGGGCTGCCCTGGACGCCGAGCTGTTCTCCGCATATCTCGAGTGGTGGGACGCGGCGCTCACCGCATGGGCCCAGGAGCACCTGGAGCCCTTCGTGGCATAAGAAGCCCGGGATCATCGATCCGAAGGGACCGAGGAGCAAAGCCGCCGGCCTCCTCTTCCCCATAGCCCCCTGAACGGGGAGAAGGGAGGATCCCCTCTTGACAGTCTCTATCGTTTTTGTTATCCTGGAATTGAAACGATTCAATCCAATGGCGAGTTGGACCTCTCCGGGGCAGGGGAGGATGGGATGGCGACGATCCGGGATGTGGCCCGGCGGGCGGGGGTTTCCCCGGCCACGGTGTCCTATGTCCTTAACAACTCCGGGCCGGTGCGGCCGGAGACCCGGGAACGGGTGTTGCGGGCGATCGCCGAGCTGGGTTACCATCCCCACGCCGGAGCCCGGCAGCTGAAACGCCGCCGTTCCGATACCGTTGGCCTGATCCTCCCCACCGGCGAACGCCGCCTCAGTGACCCCTTCTTCCTCGAGCTCATCCACGCCCTCGGGGACGCCTGCGCGGATCATCAGCTCGATCTCCTGATCGCGACCTGCCGGGACCCCGCCGCCGATCTCCGTTTGATCGATCGCCTCTATAAAGGCCGACGGGTGGACGGCTTCCTTCTCATCGACCTCCAGCGCCAGGACCCCCGCATCCCGCACCTGCGGCAGGCTGGCATCCCCTTCGTGGCCTTCGGGCGCGTGGAGGGAAACGGCGAGTTCCCCTGGGTGGATGTGGACGGCGCGGCCGGGATGCGGGAAGCCGTGGCCTACCTGGTCGGGAAGGGACACCGCCGCATCGCCTACCTGAGCCCGCCCCTCTCCTTCACCTTCGCCTACCACCGCTTCCGGGGCTACCAGCAGGGGCTGAGCGAGGCGGATCTCCCCCTGGAAGAGGCCCTGGTCCGCATCACCCGTCTGACCATGGAAGGAGGCTACGAGGCGACCCGGGCGCTTCTGAGCGAAGGCGTTCCCTTCACCGCCCTGATCGCCGCCACCGACCTGATGGCCCTCGGGGCCATGCGAGCCCTTCACGAGGCCGGCCGGACGCCGGGGCAGGATGTCGCGGTGATCGGATTCGATGACATCCCGATGGCCGCCCAGGCCCATCCGCCCCTCACCACCCTGCGCCAGCCCATGGATCAGATCGGCAAAGCCCTGATCCGCACCTGGCTGGCTGCCGTGAACGGCGAATCGCCCTCCCCCACCCTGATCCCACCCCTCCTGATTCGCCGGGAATCGGCCTGAACCGTTCATCCCGGGGGCCGTCTGGATGGTCCCTGAAGACTGAAACGTTTTGAACGGAGTCATCGATGCAGCTGCCTCGGGATTACTATCACGCGTTTCTGGGGAACGGGCATGACGGGGTGCTGATCGGCTATACCGGGGCGATGGTGCCGGACCGCCCGCCCAACGGCTGGCACCCCTATCTGGATCGCTGTCAGTGGTATAAGTCCGACCGCTACTATCCGGAGGACCGCCTGGTGGATGTGGTCCCCCCGCGCCATCCGCCCTTCGCGGAGGCCTTGCCGAAGACCGGGAAGCCCTGGGCGGAACTGGCCCCGCTGGGCTACACCGCTTATGAGGTGGACGTGGAGGGCCAGGCGGGACAGGTTCAGGGGTTCACCCAGACCTTTGTCCCGGAGGAAGGGACGGTTTACACCACAGTGGATTGGGGGGTGGCCCGGGCGGAGGTGACCACGTTTCTCTGCCCAGACCGTCCCCTCCTGGTGATCCGTTACCGGTTCAACCGGCCGGTTCGCCTGCGGGTCCGGGCTGCGCCGGGCGTATGGCAGGAGGAGGGCCATGAGACGGATCCTTTCGATGCCCTGACGTTCCTGGACGGACGTCCGGCGGCTTTCTACCGGCTGGGCCCTTACCAGGGTTTTATCGAGGTGGCGCTGGTCGAGGCCCGGCGCTGGGGCCGCGAGGGGAAGGTCTGGTGGCTGGAAGGGGAGGGGGCCACCTTCACCCACTACTTCGCCATCGTCGATGACTATGCAGGCCCCCTGGACACCGGGGTCATCCCCAGGGCCATGGCCGAGGGGCCGGAGGCGCTTCATGCGCGCACCCGGGCGTTCTGGCGGGCTTACTTCGCCGCCTCGCGCTTTGAGCTCCCGGATCCGACCTTCGATCGGGTCTACCGGACCAGCCGGTATCTGTTCAAGGCCATCCAGAACCCGGTCTCAGGCGGGCTTCCGGTCGGCAACCTGCGGCTGACCTGGTCTTCCCACCTGTTCTGGGACGCCTATTTCATCCACCGGGCGCTCCTGGAGGCCAACCACGTGGCGGAGGGGGAAGCCGCCATCAGCTTCTTCCTGCGAACCCGGGAGGCGGCGGAGCGCCATGCCCGAGAGGATTTCGGCGCCCCTGGCCTGAAATGGGACTGGGAGCTCACCCATCGGGGCGAGCCGGCCTATGGGATCTGGGTGCACCAGAAGGAGCAGGTCCACAATAACGCGGCCTACGCCAACATGCTGTTCCAGCAATACGCCTTCACCCGGGATCGCCGGATCCTGGAGCAGGTTCTCCCGCTGCTGGAAGGACTGGCGGTCTTCTTCCTGCACGCGGTGGTGGAGGAGACGCCGCGCGGCTTCGAGATCCGCCCCATGGTCGGAGTGGATGAGCGGCCGGTGCGGGTGCGCAACGAAGGGATCACCCTCGCCGGAACCATCCGGTTGCTGGAACGGTATATTCGGGCCGCCCGTCTGCTGGGCCGGGAGGATGGGCGGGTCGAGCGGAGCGCCCGGGTCGCCGTCGGGTTGCGCCGCACCCTGGATCGCCTTTACAACGGCCGCTATTTCCAGGCCTCGGAGGGGGAGGATCACCTCAACGTCAGCAGCCTGGCCCCCATCTATCCGATGGAAGTGATCCCTCCGGAAGATCCGCGGGCGATCCGGACGGTTCGGGCTTACCGGGAGCGATATGCCGGACGCATGGTGGGCCACGGCAACAGCGAGTGGGGGTTCCCCTGGGCCGCTGCGGTGCTGGCCACCATTCAGGCCTGGCAGGGCGATGGGGAAGGCGCATGGCAAACGTTGCGGGAGATCCGCCCCGCCTTCTCCATACACGGCGGGATCGCGGAGACCGTGGATGAAGAAGGGCGATGGAACATGCAGTATTTCGGGACGGCCCACGGGGCCCTGTGCACCGCCCTGCATCACCTGGTGGTCCAGAGCCAGGAGGATGGGATCCGGATCGGGACGAGCCTGCCGGCGGCCTGGGAGAGCGGTGCATGGGAGAGCTGGCGCGCCCACGGCCTGCTTCTTTCCGGGGAATGGGATCGCCGGCGGAATCATATGGAGGTGCTGTTGCGCAATCCAACCGGGGAGCCCATCTCCATACGGTTGCGGATCGGCCCCATGGAAGGGGAGTTCACCGTCGCGCCGGGCGAGGTGCGACGGATCCAAACCTCTTTATTCTGAAAGGAGGCTGCCATGAAAAGGTTCCTGCTCCTGCTCGCGGTTCTCGCTCTGGCGATGACGGCCTGCGCACCGGCGGCCACGCCCACCCCCGCCGTCACCCGGGAGGTGGTGGTAACCCGGGTGGAGGTTACCCGGGAGGTGGAGAAGCCCAAAGCCACCGTGCGGCTCTCCGGCTGGGCGGCCAACCCGCAGGAGACGGCCCTGCTGGAGTCTCTGCTGTATCGATGCTCCCTGAAGAACCCGGATGTCGTGGTCAAATACGAGCCGATCACCGGGGACTACTGGGCCAAGATCAAGACGCTGGTCGCCTCCGGCGAGGAGCCCGATATCTACTATATGGACATCTTCCAGTTCCCCTTCTTCGTCTCCAAGGGCGTCCTGGTGCCCCTGGATGACTATATGGCGAAGTCCGGGGTGAAGAAGGAGGACTTCATCAAGACCCTGATCGATGCCTTCACCGGGCCGGACGGCAAGGTCTACGGCATCCCCAAGGACTTCAACACCCTGGCCCTGTTCTACAACAAGGATCTCTTCGCCCAGGCTGGGATCCCGGAGCCGAACGAGAACTGGACATGGGACGATCTGAAGAACGCCGCCCGCAAGCTCTCGGATCCCGCGAAGGGCATCTACGGCCTGGGCGTCCCGGCCGACCCCGGCCGCTTCCCGATCTTCGTCTTCCAGAACGGCGGGCGCATCATGACGCCGGATTTCAAGGACACGCTGCTGGACAGCCCGGAGGTGATCGAGGCGGCGAAGTTCTACACGTCCTTCCGGGCGGAGAAGATCGGGGCGATCCCGGCCGACGTGGGGGTGGACTGGCAGGGCACGGGCTTCGGCCAGGGGAAGCTGGCGATGGTCTTTGAGGGTGGGTGGTTGATCCCCTACCTGCGGGAGCAGTTCCCGAACCTCAAATGGGGCGCCACCTTCCCGCCGAAAGGCCCCAAGGGTCGCGGAAACCTGATCTTCACCGTGGCCTACGTGATCTCCAAGAACAGCAAGAACCCGGAGGCCGCCTGGAAGACCATCGAGTGCCTGACCAGCGAGGAGAGCCAGACGGTGGTGCTCTCCACCGGGTTCGCCCTGCCGTCCCGCGCCAAGCTCACGGAGCATGAATACTTCAAGACCCACCCCGAATCCCTGGTCATCTTCAAGGGCGCGGAGTTCGGCACGCCCTTCATGTGGGGCCTGCGGGGCGACGTGGTGAACGAGCAGATGGGCAAGGCCCTGGAGCGGATCTACCTCGAGGGCCAGGATGTGGGGGCCAGCTTCAAGCAGGCCGCCGAGGAAGTCCGCAAAGCCCTCAAGGAGCAGCAGTGATCGGTTCCACGCGGGGGCGGGCCGGCCGGCCCGCCCCCCATTCGTCCGGGAGGAGGGATCGCGATGCGGATCCGGCGCCGCCAGCTCGGGGAGTGGATCGCCGCTTACGTCCTGCTCTCGCCTTACCTCTTCGTCTTCCTGGTCTTCAACGTCTTCGCCATCGCTTACGCCCTCTATCTCTCCTTCACCTACTTCGACCTGTTCAGCCCACCCCGCTGGGTCGGGCTGGGGAATTATCTTTATCTGCTCCGGGACAACCTCTTCCTCCAGAAGGCCGTTCCGAACACCTTGAAGTATGTCGCGGTGGTGGTCCCGGTTCAGACCGTCATCAGCCTGCTGCTGGCTTTCGCCCTGGATCAGGAGATCAAGTTCCGCCGGTTCTTCCGCACCCTCTTTTACGTCCCCTCGGTGACCTCCTCAGTGGTGATCAGCCTGATCTTCCTGTGGCTGTTCAAAAAGACAGGGGTGATCAATCAGCTCCTGGGCCTTTCCATCGACTGGCTGACCAGCCCGACCTTCGCCCTGCCGACCATCATGATCGTGAACATCTGGGCCACCACAGGGACCATGATGGTGATCTTCCTAGCGGGCCTTCAGGACATCCCGGTCACCTACTATGAGGCGGCGATGATCGACGGGGCCAACCGCTGGCAGATGCTCCGCCACATCACCATCCCCCTGCTGCGGCCGGTGATCTTCTTCGTCGTCACCATGGGGGTCATCGGCTGCTTCCAGGTGTTCGATCAGATCTACGTGATGACCGCGGGGGGGCCGCTGGATTCCACCACCACCATCGCCTACCTGATCTACAAGTGGGCCTTCCAGAGCACCACACCCTTCATGGGGCGGGCCTCGGCCGTGGCCTTCGTGCTGGCCGGGATGATCCTGATCGTGACCGTGATCCAGCGCCGCCTGATCGAGCGCCCGGGGGAGGTGTGAGATGGCTGTGGAAGCGATGGCGCCTGCCAAGCCCGTCGTTCGCTACCGGGATGAGTTCGCCTGGTGGGATCGGATCAAGAAACCGCTTTTCTACGGGGTGCTGATCGGATGGTCCATCATCGCCGTCACGCCCTTCTTCCTGACCGTGGTCTTCTCCCTCAAGCCCCTCACGCATCTCTACGAGCCCCCGTTCTTCCTGCCCATCCCCTTCACCCTGGAGAACTATCTGAAGGTGGTCACCGAGTTCCGGCATCTCTTCCCCCGCTGGATGCTCAACAGCGCCTTCGTGGCTGGGCTGCTGGCGGTGGTCCGCACCCTCTTCTGCGCTATGGGCGGCTACGCCTTCGCCCGGTTGCGCTTCCCGGGGCGGGACCTCCTCTTCTGGGCCATGCTGGTCACCATGATGATCCCGGGCCAGGTCACCCTGATCCCGAACTTCCTGATCGTCCGCCAGATGAAGCTCCTGGACAGCCTGATGGCGCTGATCGTGCCGGGGATCGCCGGGGCCTTCGGGGTGTTCATGATGACCCAGTTCTACAGGAACCTCCCCCGGGAGCTGGAGGAGGCCGCGATGATCGACGGGGCCGGGTGGTTCACGATCTTCTTCCGCATCGTCCTGCCCATCAGCCGGCCGGCCCTGCTGACGCTGGCCCTCTTCACCTTCCAGGGGGAGTGGAACGCCTTCATGTGGCCCCTGATCGTGCTCAACTCCCCGGAGAAATTCACGCTGCCCCTGGGCCTGAGCTGGTTTAAAGGGGAATACTACACGGTTTACTCCGTGGTGCTGGCCGGCTCGATGTTCAACAGCGTGCCGATCCTGCTGCTGTTCTTCCTGTTCCAGGGCTACTTCACCCGGGGCATCGCCCTCACCGGGCTGCGGGAAGGGTAGGGATCGCGCGGGAAACCCACGAACTGCTCCAGATCCTGTTGCAGGGGCTCGAGACAGGGCTCCACGCCCTCCGCCCGCTCCTGTAGCCGCCCCGGCCTCAGGCGGAAGGCATAACCATGGCGCACCCGATGGCGGAACCCTCGATCCTCATCCAGGCATCCGCGAGTCTCCCGGGAGAGCGCCAGGGGGCGGATGCCCGGGATCTCCGCGGACATCCGGATCGCCCACGATCGGGATGGAGCCCTTCCTGGGTTTACCGATCCATCTCCTCGCCCGGAGGGGAGGAGCTTCGACCTGTCCTCTCCTGGACCCGCTGGCCTCGGGGGTCTTCTTCCGCGAGATGGCGGAGAACCTTCCAGCGATAGACGCCGATGGCCATGGCTCGTCCGAATCCCGACAGGGCGAACAGCGGATAGAACCCCCAGGCCATGGCGATCCAACCGCCGATGGCCGCCCCGAACGCTGAGGAGATCCCCACCACCAGATTGTAGAGCGCCGCATAACGCGGGCGGATCTCCGTCGGGGAGAGGAGCAACAGCGTGTTCAGGTTGCACAGCTCGAACCCGGCCCACAGGAAGCCGGAGAGGACGTTGATCGGGATCACATGCCATGGCGACCGCACCAGAAGCCACGCCCAGGGGAGCAGGGGGATGAACATGCCCGCCCGCCACATGCCCCGGGCGGCGCCGATGCGATCGCTCCAGCGCCCGAAGACCCACTGGCCGATCAGAGCGGTCAGCGCCGATACCATCGAGAGCAAGCCGACCGTGCGGGCGTCTGCCCCCAGGTTGCGGACCAGGTGAACGTTGAAGAAGGGGCCGGCCAGGAAGACGGAGAAGTTCCACACCCCCGCCGCGGCCAGGTAATGGAAAAACGCCGGATGCCGGCGGATCTCCCCCCATGGAGGGAGGCGCTTCCCCCGCACGGTCCCGGAGGGCGGTTCCGGGATGCTGGCGAACACGGCCAGCCCGAGGGCCCCGACCCCCCAGGCGATGGCGAAAGCGGCACCCATTCGCCTGCCAGGCTGGTCCAGGCCGGCGCCCCCAACCCCCATAGCCCGGCCCGCAAGGCCCCGGTGAGCACCACCAGCCCGACGGCGGCCGGGCCGGTCAGGAGGAACGGCAGCAGGGCCCAGAGGATCAGGTTCGCCCGGGCCAGGGCGACCGCGATCACCACCAGGGCCTTGCGCCGGCCCCAGCGCTCCGCCAGCCGGGCCCCGGGGATCAGCAGAGCAGCATAGATCAGCTGGGCGAGGCCGTTCATCCACCCGATCTCCCGGGGTCCGGCCCCCAGGGCCAGGGCGAACAGCGGCACATAGTCCACGACGAAAGCATCCGACAGGCGCGCCAGCACGCCATCCCACCAGAACCGACGGAGAGGGCGGGAACGGCGGTCGGCAGGTTCCCCCTGTGCCGTTTCCGCCCGCGGGATAGCGGGCAACGGAACCGATAGCGCCTGAACGCTGCGGAAGATCGAGCGGAGCGGCATCCTCAGGATCTCGGGCGATGGTCGGGGATTCCAGCTCCCGGGCTCAGCCCTCCATCTGCTGCAACAGGGGCGCGATGCGCTGATAGAAATCCAGGGACTCGGGATTCATCAGCACGTCCCGGTTCGCCACCGGCCGTCCATTGATGATATTGGCGACGGCGGTCTCCACCTTCTTCATGTTGAGCGTGTAGGGGATATCCGGCGCCTCGAGGATGATCGCGGGCACATGGCGGGGCGAGGCCTTCTCCCGCAATGTCCGGCGGATCTTCTCCTTCAGCTCCTCCGTCAGGGCGTATCCGGGGGCCAGCTTGACGAACAGGATGATCCGTTGATCCCCCTTCCAGTTCTGCCCCACCGCCAGGGCGTCGGCGATCTCCGGGAGGGATTCCAGAGGACGGTAGATTTCCGCCGTGCCGATGCGCACCCCCGAGGGCTTCAGCACCGCGTCCGAGCGGCCCAGGAAGGTGATGCCCCCCGTGTCGCGATGCATGATGATGTAATCGCCATGGCGCCAGACGTTCCGGTTTGGATAGAACTCAAAGTAGGCTTCCCGATACTTCCGGCCGTCGGGATCGTTCCAGAAGTAAAGCGGCATGGAGGGGGAGGGGGCCTCACAGACCAGCTCCCCGGGCTGGTCGTAGACCGGATCCCCTTTCTCGTCATACGCCTTGATCTTCATCCCCAAAGCCGGCGCCTGCACCTCCCCGGCGTAAACGGGCAGGGTCGGGCTGCCGGCGGCGAAACAGCCGTTGATGTCTGTCCCTCCCGAAATCGAGTTGAAATGCAGGTCGCTCTTGATCTCCCGATACACATATTCGAACCCCTCCGCGGAGAGCGGGGAGCCCGTCTGGGAGATCTCCCGCAAGGAGGAGAGGTCACAGACCTTCCCGGGCGAGACCCCCTGGTTGCGCAGGGTGTTGATGTAGGTGGCGCTGCAGCCGAAAATCGTGATCCGCTCCTCCTCAACGATCCGCCACATCTGATAAGGGTCCGGATGGTTGGGGTTCCCGTCGTAGAGGACGATGGTGGCCCCCACCGCCAGGGAGCTGAGCAGCCAGTTCCACATCATCCAGCTGGGGGAGGTGATGTAAGTGATCACATCGTCCCGCCTCAGATCCGTGTGCAGGATCAGCTCGCGGAGATGACTGATCAGCACGCCGCCCGCGCTCTGCACCATACACTTGGGCTTGCCGGTGGTCCCGGAGGAGAACATGATGTAAACCGGATGTTCGAAGGGGAGCTGCTCGAAGGACAGGGACAGGCCCCCCTCGGGCGTCAGGAATTCCTCCCACCGGACGGCATGGGGGATGGCCGCGATGTCCGGCGCCTCATCCACATAGGGGACAACCACCACTTTCTCCAGAGACGGGATGTTCCTCGCCACCTCCGCGGCGTTTTCCAGGGTGAGGAAGCGCCGGCCCTTGTAGAAGTATCCATCGGCGGTGAAGAGGACCTTCGGCTCCAGCTGGCCCAGCCGGTCCAGGGCCGCGGGAGCGGAGAGGTCGAGGCCCACGGAGGCCCATACCGCGCCCACGCTGGTGGCGGCCAGCATGGCGATGGCGGTCTCGATCAGGTTCGGCATATAGGCCACCACCCGATCTCCGGGCTGGACGCCGATGCGGCGCAGCGAGGCGGCCAGGCGCGCCACCATGTCGTGGAGCTCGGCGTAGGTCATCGTCCGCCGCTGCCCCTGCTCGTTGCGGAACACGAAGGCCAGGCGGTCGTCGCGATACCGCAGAAGGTTCTCCGCGAAGTTCAGCTCCGCCCCGATGAACCATCGCGCCCCCGGGAACCGGGTCAGATCATCCACCACCTGGGTGTAGGACCGGGAGGCCCGGATCCCCACGAAATCCCACACGGTCGCCCAGAACGCCGGGATGTCCTCTACGGACCACTGGTAGAGGTCCCAGTAGGTCTGGAAATTCCGGTTGTGCCGGGCGTTCACATACTCGATGAAGCGGGTCATGTTCGCCTGGCGCTTCCGCTCCTCCGAAGGCACCCAAAGCGGCTTCTTCATCCCTAACCCCTCCGGAATGGGATTCATGGCCAGCGATGAGCCCGGATTCAGTTTCATTATAAACAGACCCCGGGGGGACAGGGGGCGCCGGGATCAAGGTCAGGACCCCCTCCGGGAGAGGGGGAGGGACCCACCGTTGACCGGACGGACGATCTGTGGTTTTCTATTAGCATCCTGGAGGATCCGGGAAGGACCCTCCAGCGGACATGCGGAAGAGCCCAGGTATGTGGCGCGCAAGATCCCCGGAAGCGAAAGGAGCGATTCGCCCCATGGACCCCCGGAAATGGCTCCTGGCGCTGCGTTTCGTTGGTCTGCGAACCGCGTGGCGGGCCGTGCGGGCCGCCTGGGAGCGGGATCGGGCCGAGCGCGCGCATAAACGGCCGGGCGCGCGCCCCTGGCGGCCGATCCGCCCCCTGGAGCGCCTCGTCCCCCTGGCGGACGGCGCCCGCCTCACCGGCCCGGACGCCGAGCTGGAGATCCGCTTTCTCGCCCCCGATGTGCTCCGCCTCACCTGGACCCCTGGGCGCCTCCCCATTCCCTACGCCATCGCCCGCGACATCCTGGAGGACACCCGGATCTCCGTGGTGCCGCAGCCGGATGGCTGGTGCCTGGAGAGCGCGGCCATCCGGATCGAGGTGGGCATGGATGGCCGCGTGCGCTTTCAGACCGCCGCGGGGCGCGTCTGGCGGGAGGAGGATCCGCCTGAGCGCCAAGGGGAGGCATGGCGCCATCGGGTGCGGCTCCGCCCGGAGGAGCGATTATACGGGCTGGGCGAGCGGGCCGCGCCCCTCAACCGTCGGGGGCGCGTTTACCGGATGTGGAACCTCGACCCCGGCGGGAGCTATGGCCCCGGAGCGGACCCGCTTTACCTGGGCGTTCCGCTCTGGATCAGCCTGCACACGGATGGCGTTTATCTGGTCTTTTATGAGAACCCCTCGGACGCCACTTTCGATCTGGGCGCCTCCGAGCCGGATGCGGCATGGGTGTCCTTCGCCGGCGGCGCGCTGCGCTACTATGTGTTTTACGGCTCGCTGGAACACGTCCTGGCCCGCTACACCGAGCGGACCGGCCGGCCGCCGCTGCCGCCCCGCTGGGCCCTGGGCTTCCACCAGTCCCGCTGGAGCTACAAGAGCGCCGACGAAGTGCGGGCGGTGGTTCAGGGGTTCCGGGATCACGACCTCCCGCTCCATGCCATTCACCTGGACATCGATTTCATGGACGGTTACCGGGTGTTCACGGTGGATCGCCGACGGTTCCCCGATCTCCCCGATTTGATCCGCGAGCTGGAAGGGCAGGGGATCCGAACGGTGGTGATCCTGGATCCCGGGGTGAAGATCGATCCGGGTTATTCCGTATATCAGGAGGGGATGGCGCAGGGCATGTTCTGTCGCCTGCCGGATGGGAAGGTCTACCGCGGGCTGGTATGGCCGGGCTGGTGCGTCTTCCCCGACTTCACCGATCCGGCGGTCCGGGCGTGGTGGGGCATCCACTATCGCCCTTTCGTCGAGATGGGCGTCGCCGGCTTCTGGCATGACATGAACGAGCCCACGACGTTCGTGGCCTGGGGGGAGCCCACGTTTCCCCGTGTTGTGCGCCATGCCATGGAGGGACGGGGAGGGGATCACCAGGAGGCGCACAACCTTTACGGCCTGCTCATGAACCGCGCGGCGTGGGAGGCGCTGCGAGAGCTGCAGCCGGATCGGCGCCCCTTTCTCCTCACCCGCTCGGGCTGGGCGGGGGTCCAGCGTTACGCGTGGAACTGGACGGGGGACACCGAGAGCACCTGGGCGGCGTTGCGCCAGACCATCCCCACGGTCCTCGGCCTGGGCCTCTCCGGCATCCCGTATACCGGCCCTGACATCGGAGGGTTCAGCGGGGCGCCGACAGCGGAGCTCTTCGTCCGCTGGTTCCAGGCGGCGGCGTTCATGCCCTTTTTCCGAAACCACGCGGCGAAGGGCACGCCCCGGCGCGAGCCATGGGTCTTCGGCGAGCCGGCCCTTTCCATTGTCCGGGAATTCCTCCGCCTGCGCGTCCGCCTGCTGCCCTATCTTTACACCCTGGCCTGGGAGGCGACACAGACCGGGGCACCGCTCCTGCGCCCGCTCTTCTGGCTGGATCCGAAGGATCCCGCCCTCTGGGAGATCGAGGATGCGTTCCTCCTGGGCTCCTCGTTGCTGGTGGCGCCGGTGATGGAGGAGGGAGCGCGTTCACGGAAGGTGTTTCTTCCTTCCGGGGAGTGGTATGACTTCTGGAGCGATCAGCCCTTCGTCGGCCCGGAGGTCGTGGAGGTGGAAGCCCCTCTGGAGCGCATCCCGGTCTTCGTCCGCGCGGGGAGCATCCTGCCGATGGCGGAGGACGGGCTCACCCTGCACCTGTATGGGCTGCCCGGCAGGGAAGGGGAGGGGATCCTGTATCAGGACAGCGGGGACGGCTTCGGCCCCTATCGGGTGGATCGGTTCCACGAGCGACGGCAGGAAGGCACGCTGCGTATCCGCCGGACAGAGGAGGGGGATCTTCCATGGCCGGGGGATGGTCTTCGGTTTCAGATCCACGGATTCATCCCGGCCCGTGCGGTCGTGGATGGGCGCTCCGTTCCAGTGGAAGGACGGGCGCTGATCGTTCCCCTCTTTGAGGAGCTGATCGTGGAGGTCGACCCTGATCCATCGCGCACTGGTTAAAATCGGCCTCGAGGGGCACTACGCGCCTTGCCAGGCGCCGCCCCGGGGCACCGATTGAAATCGGCCTTCGGAGGCGCTTCGCGCCCCGCGTCGGCCTGCGCCGACGCGAAGCGGATTGCGGCCGGCGGAGGCCGGCCATCGGCCGAAGGCCTCCCCTGGTCGAATTCCTTCGACACGCCCTCGCGCCGGGGCGCCGGCCTGGTGTGCCGATGGAAATCCACCTCCGGAGGCGCTTCGCGCCGGGGCGTCGGCCTGCGCCGACGCGGGATGTCGTTTGGCCGGCGGAGGCCGGCCATCGGCCGAAGGCCTGTGGAGGGCGAATTCATTCGACACGCCCTCGCGCCGGGGTGTCGGCCTGCGGCGCCGATTAAAATCGGCCTCCAGAGGCGCTTCGCGCCCCGCGTCGGCCTGCGCCGACGCGAAGCGGATTGCGGCCGGCGGAGGCCGGCCATCGGCCGAAGGCCTCCCCTGGTCGAATTCCTTCGACACGCCCTCGCGCCGGGGCGCCGGCCTGTTGCGCCGATGGAAATCGGCCTTCGGAGGCGCTTCGCGCCGGGCGTCGGCCTGCGCCGACGCGAAGCGGATTGCGGCCGGCGGAGGCCGCCCGATGGCCGAAGGCCCATGGAGGTCGAATTCATTCGACACCCAAAGGCCGGCCATCGACCGAAGGCCTCCCCTGGTCGAATTCATTCGACACGCCCTCGCAAATCCTGCTCCCTTATGGAGGCAAGGGAATGCGATGGGGAATCCGGGAACAACGCTTGCGGGAGGCGCTGGTGGAGATCGGGGCCCGGCTATACGCCCGCGGCCTGGTTTCTGCCAATGACGGGAACCTCTCGGCCCGCCTGGATGAAGGGCGCATCCTGATCACCCCTCGCGGGCGGAGCAAAGGACATCTACGTCCTGAGGATCTGGTGGTCATCGATCCGGAAGGCCGCGTGATACAGCCCGGACGGGGCATGGCCATGCCTTCCTCGGAGTGGCCCATGCACGTGGAGGCCTACCGGCAGCGTCCGGATGTCGGCGCGGTCCTTCACGCTCATCCTCCTTTCACGGTGGCGCTCACCGTGGCCGGCGTGCCGTTTCCCTCCGAGATCCTGCCCGAAGTCGTCATGGGCATCGGGAAGGTGCCGACGGCCCGGCTGGCCGTGCCCAGCTCCGAGGATGACGCCCTGGCCATCCGGGAGTGGATCCGGGAGCACGATGCGGTGCTGTTGCCCCACCACGGCGTGGTGACCGTGGGGCGGACGGTGGAGGAGGCGTGGGTGATCCTGGAGCGGATCGAATACGCAGCGAAAGTCTATCTGCTGAGCCGGATCCTGGGGGAAGCCCGGCCGCTGCCGCCGGAGTTCCTGGCCGCCCTGGTCACAACGGGGTAATTTCTCGGCTAAATCTATAATCAAAAATCGTCAACTTGGAGGGTTTATGACTAAGAATCGTTTATATTTGTTAGAATCTATGTCCAAAAATATTCTATTAAAACCTAAAGAGGCCGCGCGGTTGCTGAAGGTGACGGAGCGTTGTCTGCGCCGGTGGGCCCAATCGGGCAAGATCGATGCGATCCGAACGAAGGGGGGACATTATCGCTATCCGCTGGAATCGATCCTGCAGGCATTGCGGGATCGGCGAGCCCCGGACGATACGGGATCCGGGGTCGCTTTATATGCGCGCGGTCGCCGGTATAGACAGATCCACGAGCAGCTCCAGGTGCTGCGGGGGGTCGCATCGGAGATGGGCTATCGGGTGATCTATGAGGAATACGATCTGCAACGGAGCTACCCGCTGGGGGCCGGGCTTCAGCGCCTTCTGATCCTGGCCCGGGAGAAAGCGTTTCGGGCGGTGCTGGTGACCTCTTACAGCCGGCTGGGGTGGCTGGGGGTGGTGGATCCGCGCTTTTTCCACCTGATGTTTGCGCTCTTCGGGGTGCAGCTCGTTCCGCTTTCGCCCTTTGAGGAATCGGTGGACCCCGAGGAGCTGCTGGAGGATTCCCATTACTTCCATCAGGTTCTCGGGGAATATCTGAACTCCAGAGGAAGACGGGCGAACCGGGAGATCCTGAGGGCGCTGGAGCGGATCCGGAAGGGCTATTCGCGGGAGGAGGATTAGGCGCCCGGGCGGGCTTTCGGGCGGTGAAGATGGCCTTCACCGCCCGGATATGAGGCCATTATATGCTTTGTATAAGGTATGTTAAACAAACCAAATTGGGGGCGCTCTCCATGGGGCAGATCGCCCCTGGGAATGTGTCATGCGAACGGCTTCCGCAACTCCATGTCACGGCTCCCCCCTACCGCTGGGGCTTCCTTCCATCGACGGCCCGGGTTTAAAATGAGCCTCCGAAGTGAGCAAACCGCGGGGAGGCCGTGTGCTCTGAGCGATCCGCGGCTTTCCTGGGAGCTATGGAATCCCGGGAGGGATGACCCAATGGAAACCTTCGAGGGCCGATGGTTCGCCTACCCTCCCCTTCGAAATGCGCTGATCGCCGGCCTGCTGGCCGGGCTGGCCTTCGCCCTCGGCCATCTGGGATGGATCCCACCCGCGGGGGAGATCGCCCTCTATATGATCGCGATCCCCCTGGGCGGCTTCCACTGGTCGCGGGAAGGCCTGGAGAAACTGATCGAGCGCCGGGAAATCGGCATCGAGCTGCTCATGCTGGCCGCCACGATCGGCACCGCCGCCCTCGGCCTCTGGGATGAGGCCGCCGCCCTGGTCTTCCTCTACGGCACGGCCGAGGGCCTGGAGGAGCTCGTTTACGCCCGGACCCGGGCCTCGATCCGAAAGCTGCTGGATCTGACCCCCAAAGAGGTTCGTGTTCTCCGGAACGGCCAGGAGCAGATCATCCCCGCCGCGGACCTGCGGATCGGCGATGTCTTCCTGGTCCAGCCCGGTGAGTCGATCGCCACCGACGGCCTCATCCTGGAGGGGCATTCCACGGTGAACGAGGCCCCCGTGACCGGCGAATCGGTCCCGGCGGAGAAGAAGGCCGGGATGCCGGTCTTCGCCGGGACGATCAACCTGGAGGGGGTGCTCCAAGTTCAGGCCACAGCCACCTTCGAGAACAACACGCTGGCCCGCATCATCCACCTGGTGGAAGAGGCCCAGGAGCGGAAAGGTCGCACCCAATCCCTCGTTGAGCGGTTCGAGCGGGTGTATTCCCCGACGGTTCTCCTGAGCGCCGCGTTGATGGTTCTCTTCCCCGCCCTTCTGGGCGCTCCCCTTCGCGACTGGGCGATCCGGGCAGTTACCCTGGTGGTCGCTGCAGCCCCATGCGCCCTCGCGATGTCGACGCCGGTCGCCATCGCGGCCGGCATCGGCCGGGCAGGGCTCCGCGGCGTGCTGATCAAGGGCGGAGTCCACCTGGAGAACCTGGGCCGGATCCGTGTGGTGGCCTTCGATAAGACGGGAACGCTCACCCGGGGCGAGCCGACGGTCACCGACATCCTCGCCCTGCAGGGCGATGAACACGAGGTGCTCCGCCTGGCGTCCAGCGTGGAGCGCTACTCGGAACATCCCCTGGCCCGGGCCATCGTGCGGAAGGCCGAAGAGATGGGGATCCGCAGCGAGGAGGTCCGGGATTTCTCCATCATCGCAGGCTACGGGGCAACGGCCCGGGCCGGCGATCGCCGGATCTACGTCGGCAAGCCCGGCCTGTTCCGGAAGATGGGCCTGGAGATGGACCCGAACGCCCTCCCCCGAGGGTTTCAGGAGGATGGAAAGACGCTGGTGCTGGTGGGAACCGGGACCGGCTTGAAAGGCATCATCGCCATCCGGGACATGATCCGGCCGGAGGCCCGCGAGGCCATTCGGGAGCTCCACCGCATGGGGGTGAAAGCAGCGATGCTGACCGGAGATCGGGAGGCGACGGCCCGGGCTATCGCGGTGGAGGTGGGTATCGATGAGGTGAAAGCCGATCTCAAACCTGAAGACAAAGTGAAGGCCATCCGGGAGCTGGAGCGGAGGATCGGGCCGGTGGCCATGGTGGGCGATGGGATCAACGACGCCCCGGCGCTGGCTCAGGCCACGGTGGGCATCGCGATGGGCGCCGCGGGCACGGACGCCGCCATCGAGGCGGCCGATGTTGCCCTGATGGCCGATGATCTGCGCCAGGTGGCCTTCGCGATCCGGCTGGGCCGGAAAGCGCGGCGGATCATCACGCAGAACATCGCCTTCTCCATCCTGGTCCTCGCCGGGCTGATCCCCCTGGCCATCGCCGGGCAGATCTCCGTGACCGTTGCTGTTCTGGCCCATGAGATCTCCGAGCTCCTGGCGGTCGCCAACGGCCTCCGGGCGGCGCGAGTTTGAAGGAAGAACGCTTTCCGCAGGGGGGACCCATGGCCGAGGCGCTGGGCCTGCGCAGCGCGGTGCTGGCTTTTCTGGATCGCCTGGCTGTCCGCTACGGCCGGCGCCCCCGCACGATCCAGACGTATCGAACGGCCCTCCAGCGTTTCCTGGAGTATCTATCGGCGCTGGATGTGGATCCCGATCAACGGACGACGGCGGATCTGGACCCTGGACTCGTGCGGGATTTCATCACCTATCTGGAGGGGCGATACCGGGAGGAAGGCCGGACGCTGCCGGCGGCCACCCGCCAGACCTATCTGGCGGCGCTGGTGGGCTGGGTGAATTTCCTCCTGGACGAGGGCCTGTGGGGGCTGCCGGCTGAGGAAGCCCGCCGGCTGGTGCGGGAGCTGCGATCGCAGCGGGGGCGACCCTCCCCTCCCCTGCCCCGGCTCCCCCGGGAGGAGGCGCTGGAGGCGCTGCTCCAGGCGGCCCGTTCCCGGCCGCCCGCCCGCTCCCGCCGGAAGGAGCTGATCCGCCTTCGGGATTTCGCCCTGCTCCTGGTCCTGCGCAGCAGCGGGATTCGGGTGGGCGAGCTGGTCGCCCTCCGGCGGGGCGATTTCGACCCCGCTCAGGGGATCCTGTGGGTGCGTCATGGGAAAGGCGGCCGGGAGCGGCTGGCGTTCCTGGATCGCGCGGCGGTCCAGGCCCTCCAGGCCTATCTGCAGGCGCGGGACGCCGGGGCGCGGGGCAAGGCGGCGGATCATCGGCCGCTGTTCGCCCGCCACGATCGGGGCGCGGGGGATGTCGTGCGGCCCCTGACCCCGGAGGGGGTCCGGCGGGCGCTGATGGCGCTGGCCCGGGAGGCCGGCCTGGAGGAAGCCCTCACGCCCCATCAATTCCGCCATTATTTCGCCACCCGGATCCTGGAGGCCACGGGCGACTTGGCCGCGGTTCAGGATCTGCTGGGGCACGCCTCCCCGACCACCACCCGCCGCTATGCCCGCGTCTCCCCGAAACGGCTCCGCGCCGTTCACCGCCAGGCGTTCGAAGAATCCAGGCCTCCGGATCCATGAGCAGTTCTGCGAACCGGCCCTGGCCTTGGCCCCCTGGCATAACGCTCGTTTTCCAGGCAAAATAGAGGAGGACAGGGTTTACACGGTTGGGCTCCAACTCCGGGCGGACAGGAGGTGGCGTATGGACGAGGCGCGGACGCGATGGTCGGAGGAGGCGCGGACCCACCTGCGGGCGGCTTCCCGGGAGTTCCGGGAGGCCATGAAGGCGATGCTCCCGGAGGGATTCTGGCGGCATATGCGCGCCGCGCGCCGGGAAACCCTGCTGGCGTT
>BEHY01000020.1 GCA_002898735.1 Candidatus Thermoflexus japonica | reverse complement strand
TCCAGTAAAGCTCCACGGGGTCTTTTTGTCCCGCTGCGGGCACTGCGCGTCTTCACGCAGTTCGCAGTTTCGCCGGGACCCTCCTCGGGACAGCGCCCCGGTCGTTACGCCTTTCGTGCGGGTCGGAACTTCACCTTTTCCCCAGCGTTTCCGCTGGCGGCAGACTATCCCTTCACCTCACCCAAGCACCCTTAGGAGTTCCTCTTTCCGATAACGGCGTTTGCCGCTTGGGTTCATCTCGTAGGCCAACTCTATGATGCGCTTTAGGCATTCGCGGTTTCGGTGATGGTTCGCATAAACCCACCGGCAAATCTGAGCGAATCGCTCGAAGTCCTCCCGCTTTGCCGTTTGGAGGGGGTAGCGCTCAAAGTGGGGGAGCACTCGCCGAACGATATCCGGGACAGAACGCACCTCCCACTTATAGGTGCGGTCACTCCGAGAATATCGGATGGCTCCACAGCCGAAGAATCGGTGTAGCTTCTTCAAGACTTCCAGCGACCGCCGATTCAATGCCACGGCAAAAGCGGGGCGGACTTCGATGCCCGTGGACAGCGAAGATCGGAGATTGAAGCTCACCATGAAACAACCCTCACCATCCACCAGGCCGGTTACATACCATGGGTCAAGCGGAGACATTTCACCCCACCTCGTTCGGAAAGAGGCTCCATAGATGCTTCCTTCTTGCCCAGGTTGAGGGCAAGGGGTGAGGGCCGGCGTTTTGCGCGGGGTGGGAAACCGCGCCTCCCCTTTCGGGTCAGTCGTTACGGGGTCAAGCCCAACCTAAAGGTTGGGCTGACTTCCCTCGGGGTTACCCCACGCCACCCGCACAGTAGCAGGAGGGCTCCCCCGATATGAGCCGGCTTTTCATCGTCCCTCACGGGACGAAGGGGCAAGTTCTCACTTACCCGACAAGGAATTTCGCTCACCGTGTTCCACAGCTTTCGCTGCGGGGTGGGCCATCTCTTCATCCGGTCAGGAGCTCCTGGCGGATCCGTTCCAGGGCCGGACGGTCGGCCGAGTTCATGCGTGCCGCGATTTCGAGGATCTCCAGCAATCCCTCTCGGGTCCGATGTCGCCCCTCCCTCATCAGGAGGAGGACCTTCCAGAAGCGGCGCATCTCGACGTTCTTCCGAGTTTTCAAGGGGTGCTGGAAAAAGAACTCACAGATGCGCTCCAGGCACTCCAGCCGCCGGACCCGGTAAGCGTAGCGATCTTCGTGATTGGGGCGAACCACACCACACCGGAAGAACCGTTTCAAGGCATAGAGCACCTGCACATCGCGGCGGTGCTGGACGACCACGAACTCCGGCAACACCTGATAGCCGACCTTCATAGAAGGGTGGCGGATGATGGAAATATGGAAACAACCTTCGCCATCCACAAACCCCACCACCCAGTCCGGCGACAGCTCCATAGGATGGCCTCCTGACCGGATGCCCGGCGTATGGTCTCTGAGGATCCCCTCCGGGAGTGATCCCGGGGGTTTCCTGCGGGTTACCCAATCCCTCACCATTTTGACGCCGGCCTTCCGCCGGAGACGTAGGGAGGGCTCTCAGGGCTTTCCCGCATACAGCCGGGTATTGCCCTGTCGGTTACCCGACAGGCAGGCAGCGCCTTTCCGGCGATACCTTAGGACCGTTATAGTTACGGCCGCCGTTCACCGGGGCTTCAGTTCAGGGCTACACCGGCCGAAGCCGGGTCACCCCTCCCCTTAACCTTCCGGCACTGGGCAGGCGTCGGCCCCTATACATCCCCTTACGGGTTAGCAGAGACCTGTGGTTTAGGTAACCAGTCGCCAGGGCCTGTTCACTGCGGCCTCCTCGGGCTCGGCCCGAAGGCCTCACCCTACGCGAGGCACCCCTTCTCCCGAAGTTACGGGGTCAGTTTGCCGAGTTCCCTGAGGAGGGTTCTCCCGTCCGCCTTGGCGCGCTTACGCCAGCCTACCGGTGTCGGTTTGCGGTACGGGCACCCGGGCTTCAACGCTTAGAGGCTTTTCTCGGCAGTGTGGGCTCGACCACTTCCGCCGGGTTTCCCCGGCTCGCCATCATCCCTCAGGCTCCGGCGGCGGATTTGCCTGCCGCCTTCATCGCCCTAAGGACTTGGCACCGGCGCTGCCAGCGGCCGGCTGGCCTACCCTCCTGCGTCCCCCCTTCGCTCCACCCGGGTGGGGCCGGAATATTAACCGGCTGTCCATCGGCTACGCCTTTCGGCCTCGCCTTAGGTCCCGCCTAACCCGACGCGGATCGACCTTGCGTCGGAAACCTTAGGCCTTCGGCGGACGCGGTTCTCACGCGTCTTCCGCTACTCGTGCCGGCATTCTCACTTCCGCACGCTCCACGCGTCCTCACGGTCGCGCTTCCACGCGTGCGGAACGCTCCCCTACCGCTCCCGTGCCTCATCGACGCGGGAGCCCGCTGCTTCGGCGCCGGGCTTGAGCCCCGTTACATTTTCGGCGCAGGGCCGCTCGACCAGTGAGCTGTTACGCACTCTTTAAAGGATGGCTGCTTCTAAGCCAACCTCCTGGCTGTCACAGCAGCCCCACATCCTTTCCCACTGAGCCCGGACTTGGGGGCCTTAGCAGGCGGTCTGGGTTGTTCCCCTCTCGACCATGGAGGTTATCCCCCACGGTCCGACTCCCACGCTGCACGTGGCGGCATTCGGAGTTTGACAGGGTTCGGTAGCATAACGCCCCTAGCCCTACCAGTGCTCTACCTCCGCCACGGACCGCGTGAGGCTAGCCCTAAAGCTATTTCGGGGAGAACGAGCTATCTCCGGGTTCGATTGGCATATCACCCCTACCCACAGCTCATCCCACACCTTTGCACTGGTGATGGGTTCGGGCCTCCACGGGGGATTAGCCCCGCTTCACCCTGGCCATGGGTAGCTCACCCGGTTTCGCGTCTACTCCCGGCGACGGGACGCCCTGTTCGGACTCGCTTTCGCTCCGGCTCCGGGTGTGACCCCCTTAGCCTTCGCCACCGAGAGTAACTCGCCGGCTCATTCTCCAAAAGGCACGCCCTCAGGCATTGCCCCCGAAGGGGCCATAGCCCTCGGACCGCTTGTAGGCATGCGGTTTCAGGTTCTATTTCACTCCCCTCACCGGGGTTCTTTTCACCTTTCCCTCACGGTACTGGTGCGCTATCGGTCGCCAGGGGTATTTAGCCTTGGAGGGTGGTCCCCCCTGCTTCCCACGACCTTCCCCGTGGGCCGTGGTACTCGGGATCCCATCCCCGGGAGGCCTTCGACCTTTCGCCTACGGGGCTATCACCCTCTATGGCGGGCCTTTCCAGACCGCTTCGGCTAGGCCAAGGCTTGGTAACTCCCTGAGGCGTCCGAGGCCGCCTCCGGATGGGTCCCACAACCCCCACAGGACAACGCCCTCGGGCTTTGACACCCTGTGGGTTTAGGCTCTTCCCCGTTCGCTCGCCACTACTTGGGGAATCTCGGTTGATTTCTTTTCCTGGGGGTACTAAGATGTTTCAGTTCCCCCCGTGCCCCTCCGTGGCCTATGGATTCAGCCACGGATGCCTGGGGTTCACCCCAGGCGGGTTTCCCCATTCGGGCACCCCCGGGTCATAACGCCCGCACACGGCTCCCCGAGGCTTTTCGCAGTGTGCCGCGCCCTTCATCGGCCCCTGGCGCCAAGGCATCCACCGCATGCCCTTACTCGCTTACACGTGACGCGGAGAACCCGTTTCCCGAGCTGCCCGCGTTGCGTTCTCTCTTCGTCTCACGCTCTGTTCGGTTGTTAAGGTGCACCCCGGGCTGAATCCACCCGGTCTCCCTTGACGAGCCGCCTATCCATGCCTGGCCCGCCAGCGGATGGCCGCTGGCTCCCGCCTCCGGACTCCCCGCCCGGCTTCGGGCGTCAGCCTCCATCCCGCGGGCTTTTCATTATAACGGGGTCCTCCCCCTCTGTCAAGGTGAATGGTGGAGATGACGGGACTCGAACCCGTGACCTCCTCCGTGCAAAGGAGGCGCTCTCCCATCTGAGCTACATCCCCACCCCAGGTGGGCCTGCCTGGACTCGAACCAGGGACCCCTCCCTTATCAGGGGAGTGCTCTGACCGCCTGAGCTACAGGCCCATCTCTCCTGTGGCGCTTATGATTTTATACGCCGAAGGCCGCCTCTGTCAAGAGACCGTCGTCCATTTCCCCAGAGGGGCGCCATCGATGACCGGGTGCTCGCAGACCGGACGTTGCGTCCGTTCCGCAGCGCGAACTTGCAATCTGAGCCGTTCTGATCATAGATTCGAACGGGGCTTACGCGGCTGGCCTGGATCGGGAAGGCCAGTCAGCCCCGGGGAGTCCGTGGCGCCATTCCCGACCTCCGTCTCAAAAGGACAGGTTGCCGTTGCGTGATCGGTCGCATGTCCCGACGCTACCTCCGATCCCCTGGCCTCAATACCTGAGGGCCCGCGGCATCCGGCCGCGCAAAGGGCTGGGGCAGCATTTCCTGATCGATGAGCGCATCCTGGCCCGCATCGCGGAGGCAGCTGGGCTCCAGCCCGGGGAGTGGGCGCTGGAGATCGGGGCGGGCCCGGGCACCCTCACCCGCCATCTGGCCCTCCAGGCGGATCACGTGGTGGCCGTGGAGATCGACGAGCAGTTCATGCCGTTGCTCCGCGAGATCCTGGCCTCCTTTCCCAATGTCACGATCGTCCACGGGGATATCCTAACGCTTGATCCCGTCGCCCTGGTTCAGGGCCATCCTTACCGCGCGATCGGCAACATCCCTTATTCCATCACCTCGCCCATCCTCCGTCATCTGATGGAAGCCCCCCTCAAGCCCCGCCGGATCGTCCTTACAGTTCAGCTGGAGGTTGCGCGGCGGATCACGGCCGGGCCGGGGGAGATGAGCCTGCTCGCCGTGAGCGTGCAGGTCTACGGGCGCCCCCAGGTCGTGGACCGGATCCGGGCCGGCGCCTTCTGGCCCCGACCGGAGGTGAATTCCGCGGTGGTGGTCATCGACCCCTACGAACAACCTGCGGTGGATCTGGGGGATCCCGACTGGTTCTTCGAGGTGGTGCGGGCAGGGTTCAGCCAGCGCCGCAAGCAACTTCACAACGCCCTGAGCCACGGCCTGGGAATCCCGGATGATCTCATCCGAAGGGCACTGGCGGAAGCGGGGATCGATCCCGCCCGACGGGCGGAGACCCTCTCCCTGGAGGAGTGGGCAAGGCTCAGCGCAGCGCTTCGCGCCCTTCGCCCCAGCCAGACCAGGCCGTGAGGTCGGACGAGCACAACCTGCCTCGCGAAGGCTGCTGGGAGCGAAAGCTCGCCGATCACGGCGCCGGGGGCCGCCAGACATCCAGATAATTTCCCCAATCCAGATGGCCGTAATATCCAAACCAGGTCAGCGGGGCATCGATCCTTTCCAGAATCCAGCAAGGCGAGCCTCCGGAGGCCGGGATCGTCCATAGAGAGATCCGATCCCAACGATCGAGTCGGAGGAATAGGATCCACTCCCCCAACCACCTGGGATATTCGTCGCGATAGGCCGGGTCGTCGGTCAACTGCTCCCATCGAGGCCCTGAAGATCCGCCGGCGACATCCACTACGAACAGGCGACGCTGGAGCAATCCCCGACGGGCCTCTTCCCCCCCGGCCAGATCGCCCCGATCCGGCATGGCGATAAAAGCGATCCGTGTCCCATCCGCCGACCAGGCCGGCGAAGAGACTGCGTAGGGACCGGAGAACAGGACCTGACTCTCCCCGGTTCGGACGGACAGCAGATGAAGCTGTTTGCTGGTCCACGCGCCCCGATAGCCTCCCACCACCACCGCGATCCGATCATCCCCCTTCGGGGATGGCGCCAGGAAATCCTCATAAAGCAACATCGGCTCCATCGTCAAAGCCCGGGCGGGACCTCCCCTGACCGGCAGCGCCCACAGGGGAACCCCATCGGCCAGCAATGAGGCGGAGAACATCGGATCCACCCAGTAAAGCAGGGCATGCCCATCGGGAGACCAGCCGGCCAGGATGAGGCCATACTCGGAAGGCCGGCCAGCGTTGAGAAGCTCTTCCGGACGTCCACCCTCCACCCGGATGCGCCCCAGAAAGGCGTAGCGGGCCCCAGGTTGTCCAGAGTAAACATCTTTCTCCCCTTTCAGCGTCCTCAGGCCAGAATACGCAATCCAGCGCCCATCCGGGCTCCAGGCGATCTCCTGAATCCCGGCGCCGGCCTCCAGCAACGTCTGCGGCGCCTCCCCGGGGACAACCCGGAGCAATCCCCCCTCCGGGGTGCGAACGGCCAGCTGATCCGATACAGGGGACCAGCGGAATAGAGCCCCAGGCAGGGTTTGCACCGGCTTCCCTGCCGCAGTGAAAATCTGAACCTCCGCCTCCCCATATAGGGCGGCCAGCCAGCGGCCGGAAGGAGACCAGCGGGGCATTCGCATCCGGCCGTTCCGGGTCAACTGGATCGACAACCCGGTGGGGAGTTCCCGAACCCACAAATCCCCCCCGTGGATGTAGGCCAGCCTGCCCGCCGGCCCCGCTGGCCCCTGACAGGCCTGCTCCGCCGGCAGCGGAGAGGGCGTCGGTGTGGGGGTCCAGGTGGGAGGGAGCGGCCGATGGCGCGAAAGTTCCGCTTCCGGAGTAAGCGGCGCGGATGTAGACGTGGGAGATAGAAGATGCGTCGGGGCCGGCGGAGACACCGGGGTGGCAGTTCCCGGGCTTCCCCGACAGGCCCACGCGGTCAGCATCAGGAGCAGCGAAAGCCCAAAGGCGCGTTTCCCTTTGCTCATTTCATACAATCTCCTTCTGGCACAGAAATCGGGGAGAAGCAGCCTTGTGGACCTTCCCCATGGGAGGAATTCGAATTCGCCCCCCGCTGGATCGTTTCGGGACCGGCGAGGATTATCCCCATCGGAATGCTGTTCAGGATGCGCAACTACGGTGTGGGGGTGGCCCCGATCACCGGCCAGGCCCGTATCGACCCATCGGTCGCCAGGACACGCAGCCAGCGCCCATCGGGGGACCATGAGATTTCCATAATGTCGTTGCCATGATGAAGTCGCGCCAGACGCTGGCCGGTCCGGGCATCCTTCACTTCCACCGCTCGTCCGACATACGGGCGTTCCTCAGACTGCTCCACCGCGATCATTCGCCTCAGATCGAGGGCGATGACCTTATAGCCCGAGATCTTGTAGACGTGTTTGCTTTCCGTCCCGACCTCCCACACGGTGAGCCTGCCGTAGGACTGCGCCTCGAAGGTGACCAGATGACGCTCGTCCAGCCAGCCTACACCTCGCGAACCGTCCCCGCCCCCCAATCGATGAGGATGATCGGATCTCCGCGATCGGGGCCGATGCACTGGACCGCTGTGCGCTCCCCATCGGGCGACCAGTCCAGGCCGCACCAGTAGGCGTGAGGAGCCAGCGACATCACTGTCTGCGTGTGCCCATCGGCCAGGGAGATCCGGGCAACCGCGCCGTTCTCCAGCGCCACAGCCGCCCATCGCCCATGGGGGTCGATCTCCATCGCGCGCAAAGGCGCCGGCATAGGCTGGAACCATTGCTCCCGAAGTTCTGGGAGGTTCACTCGGGAAACCCCCACGCTCCATCCCAGGATCAGCGCGCGGCCGTCCGGGGTGAAGCGCGCCGCCAGCAATCCGCCCCGGCCGATCCATATGGGCTCACCGAAGGAAACCACCGGGGCTGGGGAGGGATGCGGGGTGGGTGAAGCCGGAACCTCTGAAGGCACCGGCGGAGGATGAGCCGGGGAACTTACTCCGGTAAGGGAAGGCCGGCGTGCCGGCGCCAGGCAACCGGAAAACCCTATGGCGAAGAGAAGCCCCCCAAGGAACGCTCGATCCCTGACCATGATCTCTCCGGATGCTCAGATCCGTGTGTTGGACAAATCTATTTTATCATCGTTTGGCCGATCGAGGGTCAGAGGGGGTGGGACCATCGGTGGTGTTCGGTGCCGAATGCGAGCACCCGCGAAGCCCGGATGATGCCGGAGGGAGTTCCAAAAAACGATGGCGGATAGACGGGCCCCAGCGCCGGCCTGAGATCGCGATCCCACCTGTCCATTCCCCCAACCTTGGAAACAGCCCGAGGGCTGGAAGCAGTAAAATGAGGGTGCAGGCATCCCTGTCCTCGGCTTTGCCCTGTCTCTGGTGCAATTCGGGGACCCGAGCCATGAACTACGAGGCGTTCGCGGAATTCTACGACCGCTTTTTCGGGGATTTCCTGGAGGATTTGCCCTTTTATCAGGGCTACGCGGAGCGCGCGGGATCGCCGCTGCTGGAGGTGGGATGCGGCACCGGCCGCCTGACCATCCCCCTGGCGGCCGCCGGGTTCCGGGTGACCGGCCTGGATGCCTCGGCGGCGATGCTGGCCCGGGCCCGGGCCCGCGCGGAGCAGGCGGGGGTGGCCGATCGCATCACCTGGATCCACGGAGACGCGACGCAGGGTCTCCCTCCGGGACCGTATCCGATGGCCTTCATCCCTCTGAACACCTTTTTGCACTTTGACTCCCTGGAGGCCCAGCGGGCCGTTCTCCATCACCTGCATCGCGCGCTGGAGCCCGGCGGGCTCCTGCTGCTGGATTGCCTGAACCCCGACGCCGCCCTGCTGGGGGAGAACGGCCAGCTTTACGCGCGAAGCTGGCATGAGGATCCGGAGGCCGGGGCCCTTCTGCTCTGGCTGGAGGCGCGGCGGGTCGATGCCGCCGCCCAGCGTCTGGAGCTCCTCGTTCTGGTGGAGGAACGCCGCGACGATGGAACATGGCGTCGCTGGGCGTTCCCGAGCCGGATGCGTTTCCTGTGGCCGGGGGAGCTCCGACTGCTGCTGGAAAGCTGCGGCTTCGCCCTGGAGGAGATGTTCGGCACCTACGAACTTGCCCCCTATCGGGAGGATAGCCCCCAGATGCTGATCGTCGCCCGTCGGACTCCATGAGCCTCGCGAGGAAGCCGGCTGCGTCACTCATGATCTCCTCTGCCCCCTCGCCCGCGCTATAATTCCCCTGGTAGGGCTTATCTTGACATTGTTAGATTTGCCGTGCCGCCGTGACGTAGCACGGGCTTCAGCCCGTATAAGACGGTGAACGCGGGCTTGCGCCCGCGGCGCAGGCTGAACGCCTGCGCTACAAGGCCGTCCTTGGCAGTTGGGAGAGGTCAAAGAGCCCGAATTTAACAATGTCAAGTTATGCGGTTGAGCCCCAATTCGGGGGGGCAAGAACGCTCGTTCTCCTCCCCCATCAAACAGCGTTGGGGGCCAGCGGGCTGCTGAAGGCGGCCCACCTGGCCCCCCGGTCAACGGCGCAACCGGAAATCCCCTTCCTCGAGGTGCACCATGGGCGATCCGCGTCTGGAGAAGTGGGCTCAGGTGCTGGTGGACTATGCCACGGAGGTAAAGCCGGGGGATAAGGTGGCCATTCGGGGCACCCCGGCTGCTGCCCCTCTTCTGCTCACCGTCTACCGCCGGGTGCTTGAGAGGGGAGGGCATCCCCATCTGCTGGTCTCCCTGCCTGGGGCGGCGGAGATCTTCTACCGGGTGGCGGAGGAACCCCAGCTGACGTTCGTTTCGCCGATCGATCGCCTGGTCGTGGAGACCTTCGACGTGCTGATCAGCGTGATGAGCGAAACCAACACCCGATCCCTGAGCAATGTGGATCCCGCCAAGCAGGCCAGGTTCTCCGCCGCGCGACGGGACCTCACGCGCACCTATATGGAGCGGGCCGCCCGCGGGGAATTACGCTGGGTCCTCACGCTATACCCCACCGAGGCGTATGCCCAGGAGGCCGAGATGAGCCTCCAGGAATTCGAGGACTTCGTATATGAGGCAGGGTGGTTAAACGATGAAGACCCGGTGACCCGCTGGCGGGAACAGGCGGCTTTTCAGGAGCGGCTGGTGGAATGGCTGAAAGGGCGCCGGCGGGTTCATATCCGCGGTCCCCACGTCGACCTGGTGCTCGGCATCGAGGGACGGGTTTTCATCAGCGCCGACGGTCGCAATAACTTCCCAGACGGGGAGATCTTCACCGGCCCGGAGGAGACCGTCACGGAGGGCTGGGTGCGCTTCACGTATCCGGCCCTTTACGGCGGCCGGGAGGTGGACGGGGTGGAGCTGGTCTTCGAGGGCGGCAAGGTGGTGAAGGCGACGGCGAAGAAGAACGAGGCGTTCCTGCATCGGATGCTGGAGACCGACGAGGGCGCCCGGCGGCTGGGAGAGCTGGGCATCGGGACGAACTTCGCCATCCGCCGGTTCACCCGCAACATCCTGTTCGATGAGAAGCTGGGGGGGACTTTCCATCTCGCCCTGGGAGCCGCCTATCCGGAGACGGGCGGGATGAATCAGTCCGCGATCCACTGGGATATGATCTGCGACCTGAAGGAAGGGGAGATCGTGGTCGACGGGGAAGTCCTTTACCGCGATGGGCAATTCCTTATCCAATAGCCGGTGGGGACGCTCAGGACCCCGGTTGTCCGTCCGGGGGCGTGGGATGAGCGAGCGTCCCGCTCTGTTTCAAACCCGGATGTTGCCCGATGGAGATTTGTGGGTGGGGAGGGGATCCATGGAAATCGAAATCCGCGGGATTCGAGTGGATCCCCGCTTGCTGGAACCCCGGCCGGTTCAACGGTGCGGCCCAGCTTACTGTCGGGGCCGCTGTTGCGCTTACGGGGTGTGGGTGCGGGTGGAACAGCGCGATGAGATCCTCCGCCACGCCGAGTTGATCAAAAAGGTGCTGCCGCCGGATCGGCATGATGAGACCCGATGGTTCGATGGAGAGCCGGAGTGGGATGATACGCCGCCGGCGGGTTACTGGGTGGGCACCACGGTCCTTGAGAACCCGGCCCACCCGGCCGGCCAGTCCTGCATCTTCCTGCTGGACGATGGGCGCTGCGGCCTGCAGGTGGCGGCCATGGAAGCCGGTCTGCACCCATGGGCCCTGAAGCCCTTCCACTGCGCGCTCTATCCGCTCACGCTATGGGAAGGCCAGCTGATCCTGGACGATGAGAACGAGCTCTACGCGGAAGCCTCCTGTCAGCAGCCCGCGGAGAAGGCGCGACCTCTGTTTGTGGTCTTCGACCAGGAAGTCAAATGGGTGCTGGGGGAAGAAGGCTTCCAGACCCTCCTGGAGCTATATCGGATCCGTTATGGAGCCGAAGGATCTTCTGAGCCTTGAAGCCTACGATTACGAATTGCCCCCGGATCGGATCGCCCAGTCCCCGGCGGAGCCGCGGGACGCCGCACGGTTGATGGTGGTGCACCGGGCGACGGGGCGGATCGAGCACCGGATCTTCCGGGAGATCATCGACTACCTGCACCCCGGGGATCTACTGGTGTTCAACGACACCCGGGTGATCCCGGCCCGTCTGTTCGCGGTGAAGCCGACCGGGGGTCGGGTGGAACTGTTGCTGGTGCGCCGGGTGGATCCGGAGCGATGGTGGACCATGGTGCGGGGGCGTCATATCCGCCCCGGAACGCGCCTCCAGCTGCTCTCCGGTGGCCAGCCCGTCGACCTCTATGCGGAGGTGGAGGCGGAGGGGGAGGGGCCGCTCCGCCTGCTTCGCTTTTCCATCCCTCCAGAAGGATGGCTGGAACGGGTGGGGGTGATCCCTCTCCCCCCTTACATCCGGCGGCCGCTCCACGATCCCGAACGCTACCAGACCGTCTACGCCCGGGTTCCTGGCTCGGTGGCCGCGCCCACGGCGGGGCTGCATTTCACCCCGGAGCTTCTCGCCCGCCTGCGGGAGCACGGCGTCCGCTTCGCCTTCGTCACGCTCCACATCAGCCTCGACACCTTTCGTCCGATCAAGGCTTCGGACGTGCGGGAACACAAACTGCACCGGGAATGGTGCTCCCTGTCGGCGGATACCGCGGCCCTCATCAACCGGACACGGCTGGAGGGGGGGCGGATCATTGCGGTGGGCACCACCGTAGTGCGGGTTCTGGAGACCGCCGCCCGCTATGGGCTGGGATGCTCGCCGGAGGCCGTCTGCCCCTGGCAGGTCGTGGGACCTTTTGAGGGGGAAACGGATCTTTTTATCTACCCCGGCTTTGAATTCCGGGTGGTGGACGCCCTGATCACCAACTTCCATCTGCCGCGCTCCACGCTGCTGCTGGTGGTGGCTGCTTTCATGGGCTACGAACGGATGCGGGAGGCCTATCAGGTGGCGATCGCGGAAGGCTACCGCTTCTATTCGTTCGGGGATGCCATGCTGATCCTCTGATCCCTTCCCGTTAGGCGAACCGGGCCCTATGCGCTGGCCGCCGCTGATTCCGGGGGTTTTTCTGCGTCGTTTGAACCGATTCGCGGTGGAGGTGCGCCTGGGACGGCGACGGGTGCCGGCCCATCTCCCGAATTCCGGCCGCCTGCGTGAGCTCCTGGTCCCCGGCTATCCCATATGGATGGCCCGGCGGGAAGGCCGGCGGCGAACCCGTTACGATCTCCAGGTGGTGGGCCTGCCGGACGGAACGCTGGTGTCCGCCGATGCGCGGGTGCCCAATTCCCTTTTCCGGGAGGCCTGGGAAAGGGGCGAGCTTCCGCCCCTCCAGGCCTACACCGCCCTGGAGGCGGAGGTTCCCCTGGGAGAGGGTCGGGTGGATTTCCGCCTCTCAGGCCCCGAGGGCGCAGCCTATGTGGAAGTGAAAAGCGTGACGCTCGTGGAAGACGGCGTCGGCCTGTTCCCGGACGCGCCAACGGCGCGGGGGCGGCGCCATATGGCCGCGCTGATGGAAGCGCGCGCGGACGGCGTTCAGGCCTTCGTGCTCTTCGTCGTGCAGCGGCCGGATGCCCGGGCATTTCGGCCTCACGATCAGGCGGATCCAGAGTTCGGGCGGATCCTGCGGGCCGCCGCAGCCCATGGCGTTCAGATCCTCGCTTATCGATGCGACGTCTCCCTGGAGGAGATCCGTCTGACCGATCCCATCCCGGTGCTCCTGTAGCTGCCGATACCGGTTCCGTCGATTTTTGCCGGATCGGACGCCCTGGCCCATCCTCCGCGTGGAAGGAGACCTCCAGTGATCCACCCGAGCGCATCCGAACGCTCTGATCTCTGGAAGGCGGCGAAGCCTTATCGGGTCCTCCATGTCTGGCTGGATCGCTTCCGGTATCGCTGGTTCGGGATGCTGGAAGTGGAGGGGGAGGCCGGGCGACTTCGCCTCCCGATGACGGGGACCGTGGCGCAGTGGTTTCAACCCGGCGAGGAGGTCCGGGTGGCCCTGGGGCCGCAGGCGGATCCGCGGGCGCTCACCTTTGATGCCTATGCGCTCTGGCGCGTCGTGGATGGGGAAGCGGTCCTGATCTGGCCCTTCTATCAGGAGCGGTTCACCCTGGAGCGCTCCTCACCGCTCTCCACAACGCCCCTTTATCGCTACACCGTGCTCGCCCGGGAAGCCGGGCTGGAATCGGATTTCGAGGCCATCGTCGATCTGGAGCAGCATCACTACGCTTCCGAGGCGGAGATCCTGGCCCGCTGGTGGTGCCCGGAGGATCGGACATGGGCGGAAGCCAACGCGCGGCCGCTCTGCCCGCGCTGCCGCCGCCCCATGCGCTTCGGCGATCTGAAGGACGCCACCCGCGCCTCCCGTTTCCTGGTGCTGCTCTTAGAGGATCGCGCCCCGTATGAACCGCTCTACATCGGCTATGTGCGGATCGATCCGCCCATCCCCATGATGCATCGCCGCCTGCCGGATGGCACGATCCAGCCCCATCTACGGCAGGCGGTCTTCCCCGCGGACTGGTTCGAGCCCTCCTTCTGGCCGGAGCGGCTGGAGGAGGAGCTGAAACGGGCGCGGCCGGATCTCTCCCCCTTCGATCTGTGGTGGGAATCCCAGGAGATCGCCCTTCGAACCTGCAATACGCGGGGGGCCCGCCTGGCCCGCGTGGTGGTCCATCCGGACTACCGGGCGGAGGGCCTGGGGCAGCTGGCCCTGCGAGCGGCCATCTCCTGGATCCGGGAGCGACGCATCCCGGAGATGCGCCGCCCCAAGATGGTTCTGGAGACCATCGCCCAGATGGCGCGCTACAACCCGTTTATGGAGCGATCCGGTTTTCGCTATCTTGGGGATACGGCCTCCGGCCGGCCGGTGCTGGTATATCCCCTGGAGGAGGAGGCGGTCCCTTACCTGGAACGATTTTACGAAACCGATCCCGTCGCGCGCGTCCATCGGGGGAAGCTGTATCGCCCCGCCTTCCGATCCGTGGAGCCGCTGGCCGGGCCGATCCGCCTGCACCATGTCACCTATCGTTACGAAAACACGCTGAGCCTGAGCGGAATGGCCCCGCCGCTCCAGGAGATCCTGGAAGCCTTCGGAGTCCACGAGCGAACCATTCAGAAGATCGTTTTGAAGGATGTCTCGCTGACCATCCATCCGCGGCAGATCGTGGCGCTGATCGGCGCCTCCGGAGCGGGGAAAACCACGCTGCTGCGCCTGCTCTACGGCGCCGCGACCGGACGTCGGGATCCGCTGTATCGGGTGCAGTTCGGCAGCATCGAGATGCCGGAGAACGTGCAGGCCGCCGCCTATCTGCCGGGCGAGGTGGAGCCTGAGTTCGATGGGGAGACGATCCTGGAGGCGCTTTACCGCCTCACCGAGGACGAGGTGCTGGCCATCGAGGTCCTGAACGTCGCTGGAATTGCCGACGCCGTGCTTTATCGCGCGCGCTTCTCCGAGCTTTCCACCGGGCAGAAGGAGCGCGCCCGCATCGCCTATCTTTTAGCCCGGCGGCCGAACCTCCTGCTGATCGACGAATTCGCCGCCCACCTGGATCCCCAGATGGCGTTGCGGGTAGCCCGCAAGGTGGCCGCCCTCTGCCGCCAGCACGGCATCACCCTGATCGCCGCTACCCATCGCCCGGAGGTCGTCCAGGGCCTGGAGCCCGATCTCACCCTGATCGCCGGTTACGGCCTGTTCCGGGTATCGGCCCGGGGGAAGTGAGAGACCCTCTCCCCTCCCCCCAGGGCCCAGAGGGCTGCGGGGAGGGGGGAGATCAGAGGCTGAGCCGATCATCGGCTCTATGTTATGAGGTTCTCTCCGCCACCGCCTCCTGGAGCCGGACCCAGACCACTGGCCCCCGGGGGCGATGGATCGGGATGGGCTCCGGGAAGCGCTGGGGGTCCGTCAGCACCCAGATGTAGAGCGGCCGGCCCCGCGCGTAGGCCTCCAGAAACTCCGGGTCCGCCCGGTGCTGAGGGAACTTCCGCCGGAGGGCTTCCACGGGGACGGGGCCCCGGACTTCGGCGAGCACCACGGTCCCGATCCATCCCCGGGAGCTGACGATCCCAATGCGCCCCCGGATGTGGGTGGGATACCGGCGGATCTCCCAGGTCTTCTCGCCGGAGACGATGTAGGTGGCATAGGGCTCCTGCACGATCAGACCCAACTCCGGGCGCATCCCCCTCATCCTCCATCATCCTCACTGTCGTGTATATTTTACGATAATACGTATGATCGGCTCTACGCGAGAGGGCTTTGCCCTTCAGCGTTCGCTCTGGGGTCGGGCCAGACACCCCTGGTGCCCCGCCCGACCTCAGATCCCCGGGAGAAGATCCACCGCGCAACCTTTCTCAAAAGTGGACCAGGAGCTGAAAGGATGAAAGTGCTGACGGTAGCTCAAATGCGTCAGGCGGAGGCGGCCGCTGATGCGGCAGGCCATACCTATGCACGGATGATGGAACGGGCCGGCCGCGCCGTGGCCTCCGAGATCATGCGCCGGATGTCCGTTCAGGGCCGCCGCATCCTGGTGCTGGTGGGCCCCGGGAACAACGGTGGCGACGGCCTGACCGCCGCCCGCTTCCTGAAAGAGGCAGGCGCGGAGGTCGCCTGCTATCTGCTGAAGCCCCGCGAGGAGACGGACCCCGTCTTCCAGGCGGCGAAGGCGGCGGGCTGCTTCATCGCCCAGGCGGAGGATGACCGGACGTGGCGGGTGCTGCGCCTCTGGGTTCGAAGCGCCGCGGTGATCGTGGACGCGCTGCTGGGAACCGGGACCACACGCCCGCTGGAGGGAGATCTCTTACGGATGCTGCAGATCGTGCGGGCGGAGGTGAGCGATCGGCGGCCGTGGCCGGCGTCCTTCTTCGCCCCGGGCTCCCCCCTCATCCCGGCCACCTGGGCTCCGCGAACGCCGCCGGAGCCCTGGCTGGTGGCGGTGGATGGGCCGACCGGGATGAACTACGACACGGGGGAGCTGGATCCCCATGCGTTCCACGCGGATCTCACGGTGACGTTCGCCCATCCGAAGGTCGGACATTTCCGGTTCCCGGCCGCCCATGCGGTCGGCGAGCTGGTGGTGGCCGATATCGGGATCGAGCCGAAGTGGGTGCCGGAAGGCGCTTTCGAAGTGATGGATGGGATCATGGCCCGGACCTGGTGCCCACCGCGCCCGTCGGACGCTCATAAAAACACGTTCGGGAAAGTGGCGGTGGTCGCCGGCTCCACCCACTACCCCGGTGCGCCCTGGCTGGCCGCCCAGGCGGCGGCGCGGGTCGGCGCGGGCTGGGTGACGCTGGCCATCCCCCGCACGATTTATCCCGTTCTGGCGGCGAAAACCACCGAGATCACCTACATCCTGCTGCCGGACGAACTCGGCGTCCTGATCCCCGACGCGGTGGAGGTCCTGGCGAAGGCCGTCGAAGGCTACGCCGCCATGGTCCTGGGCCCAGGGCTGACCCAGGAGAAAGAGGCGATCGCCTTTGTGCACGGGATGTTTGGGATGGAGCGGGCCATCCGGCGGGGGCGCATCGGTTTTCATATAGAAGAAGAGGAAGCGGTGAGGCCGGCGGCGCCTTCCTTCAACTGGCCCCCGCTGATCGTGGATGCGGACGGGTTGAACGCCCTCGCTCAGGCGAAAGACTGGGCGGCCCGCCTGCCCGGCCCGGCGATCCTCACCCCCCATCCCGGGGAGATGGCCCGGCTGACCGGGCTGGAGAAAGCGGCCATCGAGCAGGACCGCCTGGGGATCGCGCGACAATTCGCGCAGACCTGGGGCCATGTGGTCGTGCTGAAGGGGGCATTCACGGTGGTGGCCGCCCCCGATGGGCGGGCGCTGGTGATGCCCTTCGCGAACCCCGCGATGGCCACCGCGGGGACGGGGGATGTGCTGGCGGGGGCGATCGCCGGATTGCGGGCCCAGGGACTGCCGCCGTTTGAGGCCGCCGCCCTGGGCGCCTATCTCCACGGCATGGCCGGGGAACGGGCGCGCCAGGAGATCGGAGCGGCCGGCGTGACCGCCGGGGATCTCATCCCCCGGCTCCCCGGCGCCCTTCGCGCGCTGAGCGGAGGGGGATAGCCGATCGCCTCTCCCATGAGGGAATCGAAGCCGCCGCATGCCGCGGGATTCCGATGGGGAAGGCGATATCCCCCCGATCCAGCGGCGCAATGATCCGAGAAGACCCCCAGGGGGATGCGCCCTATCCATCAGGGGACGGTGGAGATGTCTCACTATCGAATACCGGAGCTGGAAGGCCTGGACCCCCAGGCCCCTCCTCAATGGCGCTGGGTCCATCGAGCTGGCCCCGGGGCGCAGCGGATCGGGATCCTGTCGGCCTCCTTCAATCCGCCCACCCGGGCTCATGTTGCCCTGCTGGAGGCCGCCCGGGAAGCCTTCCATCTGGAAGAACACGTGCTGCTGCTCGCCCTCACGCATGTGGAGAAACCCCTCACCGGGTTCGGATGGCGGGAGCGCCTGGAGATGTTGCGGGCGATCGCCCGGGGGCGCCCGGGATGGAGCGTGGCCCTCTGTAACCGCGCCCGGTTCTTTGAGAAAGCGCGGGCGCTTCGGGAGGACGTGGGGGAGGGGCCGGAGCTCTTCTTCCTCATGGGCGGCGACACGATGGTCCGTTTGTTCGATCCTCGCTACTACCCGGACATCCCTATGGAATCCGCCCTGGAACAATTCTTCCGGATCGCTCGCCTGCTGGTGGCTCCCCGCCCGCCATGGGATCGACCGTCTCTGGAAGCCTTCCTGAAGGATCCGTCGCGGGCTGCGTATCGAACGCGGATCGACTTCCTGACCCTCGATCCCGCTTTCGCGACGCTCTCCTCCTCCGAGGTCCGCCAGCGGCTGGCCCGGGGCGAGCCGGTGGACGCCCTGGTCCCTCCCGAGGTTCTTCCCTGGCTGACCGAACGGGGTGGGCGGCTGGATCCAGAACGCCCTGTCGGATAAGGAGTTTCCCTCCATCCATATCGACATATCGCGGCACTTTCACACGGTGCGAGATTCTCAAAACCCCCCGGACTTTCGGCCTATGGCCGCAGACGTATCGGCCACGTAGGATAGAAAGACAGAATATTCTGACTTTCGATGTAAAGGAATATGAAGTATCGAGGACAGGCCCTGGTGCTGATCGCGCTGGCGTTCGCGGCGTTCCTGGCGCTGCTGGCGCTGGCCATCGATGGGGGCAACGCCTACGCGCAGCGGCGGCGGGCGCAGAACGCGGCCGACGCCGCGGCCCTCTCCGCCGCCCGCCGGCTGTGGGAGGTCCGGCGTCAGGGCGGGAGCGAGGCGGATCTCCTCGTCGCGATCCGGGAGGCGATAGACGCCCACGGAACATTCAATGTGGACGACCAGCCCAACCACTTCGAGGCCTTCTATGTGGATGAAAGCGGGAACGTCCTGGGGCCTCTGGGCTCGGGGGTCATCCCGGGGAATGCGGGGGGCGTGCAGGTCACGGTGATCAACCGGTTCGACGCCTTCTTCGCCGGCGTCTTCGGTTTCGATCCGATGGAGGTCCGGGCGATGGCCACTGCGGTGGTTCACCCGACGGCCGCCTGCGCTTTCGCCCTGTTCGCAGAAAACGACCTGCGGGCGGCGTTTCTTCTCCTTCGGATCCAGGCCGCCGGTGTCCACGCGGGGACGGATCTCACCCTCCGGTGGGCAGGCAACATCCAGGGCCCCTGCGAATACGGCACGAGCGCTTCCATCGAGTTCGGCGTGCAATGCCAGGGCGGGCGGGTCCAGGCGCCCTTCCAGCCCCTCCCTGACCTCTACGCGGTGAGCGATTTCGCCCCGGGCGGACCCCTCTGGAACGCCTACGCCGGGGATCGCTACTGTATCCGACCCCAGGATCCCACGCAGCCCATCCTGCTGGACGCCCATCCGGCCGGAGCGGTGGCTCCTTCCCCCAACCAGTGCATCACCGCCCAGCGCGTTCGTTTACGGGATGGGCTGTATTACCTGGAGGGAGCGGCCCGGGTCCTCCGAAGCCAGAGCATGGCAACCATCCGGGCAACGGTCACCCTGGCCGCCACCGGCTCGCTGATCCTGGATGATCCTAACAATCGCTACGAACTTCAACCGGCCCTGAACGACCCCCAGCGAGGCGCCCCCCTGCTCGTCGCCGGCCAGGCGATCACAATTACCTCTCCCTACTTCTGGTGGATCGGCCTGATCCTGGCCCGCAACGGGCCGGTGGGGCTCTCCGCAACCACCGCCTGGTCCGATCGCGGGGCGATTTACGGGAAGAGGCTGGATTTGGGAGGTGGCTCTCTGCAAGTCACCTTGGATCCCACGATATGCCCGGCGGGCACCCCCCGGGTGGAGCTCCTGCGATGATGAGCGCCATGCTGATCGTGGGGATGGGATTCGGCGTCATCGGCCTTCTGCTGGCCTGGCTCCTGCTCGCTCCGGAGGAGGAGCCGGAGGAGACGCCCGGCCGGGTTTCGCTGGCCACTGAGGGGGAGCTGGAGGAAGCGTTCCTCGCCTTCGCCTCTCAGGCATGGGGGATGGAGACCGGGCCGGATCCGATGGAGGAGCGCCTGCAGGCTATCCGGGCGTGGATCCAGGAACGCCTCACCGCGCTCCGGGGCCCCGGACGCCGGATCCGGGACCTGGAACGCGGGATCACGCGCTGGCTTCGCCGGCGGCTGGCGGAGGCCGATCTCCCCTGGCATCCTCTGGAGTGGATGGGGTTGACCATGGGGCTGGCGGCGCTGGGGGCATGGATCGGGCTTCAGGTTTACCGCCTGCCCGGTTTCGCCCTGCTGGGGGCGCTGATGGGAGGCACACTCCCCTTCCTGTTCCTCCGTCACCGCCGCGAGGCCCGCCGCCGCCGCCTGGAGCTTCAGCTGGCCGATGCGCTGCTGCTCATCGCCCGCACCCTCCAGGCCGGCGGCAGCCTCTACCGGGCGTTTGAGGAGATCGCCCGCCAGCTCCCGCCGCCGATCGCCGAGGAGTTTCGGCGGGTGATGCTGGAGGTGCGCCTGGGGCTCTCCATCACCGAGGCTCTGGAGCATATGCGGGAGCGGGTGCCCAGCGAGGACCTCTCGCTGGCCATCACGGCGATCCAGATCAACCAGCAGGTCGGGGGGAATCTTTCGGAGTTCCTGGAAAAGGTGGCATCCCGGATCCGGGAGCGGGTCCACCTGCAGAACGAGATCCGGGTGCTGACGGCTTCCTACCGGCTCAGCGCCCAGATCCTGACGGCCCTTCCCCTGCTCCTGTGGCTGGTTCTCTTCCCCATCAACCGACGCTATATGATGCGCTTCTTCACCAGCGGCCTCCCGGGCTATGCGATGCTCGGCCTGATCCTCTTCCTGGTTCTCCTGGGCCTCCTGATCGTCCATCGGATGACACGGGTGAGCCTGTAAACCCAAAAGTTGACCGCTGGCCCCAGCCCCCTATAATCCGGGGAAGGAAGCGCAGGGCCTCATGTCCTGCGGGATCCGGACCGAAGAGGCGAGACCTTCCATGGCCTTTCCCATGGGATGGGAGGAACCGAGGAGTCCTTTCTGCCGCCTGCTGAAAGGCCGGCTGGACCTCTACCACGTGCCGTTCAGCGAGCGGTCCTCGCGCATGATGGTGTTCGCCAAGGACCTGCGCCCCGGGGTGCCGGGGCTGTTCATCAAGCTGGCGGAGCGCTGGGAGAAGCAACAGGAGAAGTTCGGGGACTACCGCCAGCGCCGGCCGATCGTGGAACGCCTGGTGTTCCTCAGCCCGGACGGCGAGCCGCTCCCGGCCTCCTTCGTCTCCTACCCCCACGCCGTGTTCTTCCACACCCCCCGCGGCACCGTCGGGATGACCTTCAACGACCCGGAGGCCCTTTACATCGCCCTGCCGGCCGAGGCCATCGGGATCCAGTTCGTCGCCCAGGCGGAGACGGCGCGGGCCGACCGCCGGGGGGGAGTCCTGCGGGGCGTGCGCAACCTGGCCTACACCACCAACGCCCGCCTGCGGCTGAACCGGATTGAATCGGCCGGCCCCGGGCTGTTCCGGGTGACCTTCATCGTCGAACCGACGCCCGACGCCGCTGTCCTGCTCAACATCACGCCACGCCTCGGGTTCAACCGGAGCATCCGCCCCGCCCTCCCGGTCTTCCTCGAGGCGGAGGCCCGCTGGCACGACTGGTTCGCCGCCGCCCCGCCCGTCCGCGAGGATCTGGCGCCCCAGTATTACTACGCCTGGTGGGTGATGCGGGCCGGATTGATCTCCCCGCGCTACTATATGACCCGCGAGGGGATGACCCCGAGCAAGATCCACTATGTGGGCGTGTGGCAGTGGGACGCGTGCTTCCATGCCCTGGCCTATCGCTACGTGGACCTGAAGCTCGCCGAAGACCAGATCCGCCTCGTTCTGGATCACCAGCGGGAAGACGGGATGGTGCCCGACGCCGTCCACGACGAAGGACGGGTGACCCATCTTCCCGTCCCGGTGGACGCGGACGTCACCAAGCCCCCCATCACGGCATGGGCCGCGTGGAAAATCTATGAGATGGGCGGAGATCGGGATTTCCTGGATGAGATCTACGAACCGCTGGTGCGCTGGAACCGCTGGTGGTTTGAGCGGAACAATGACGACCGGGACGGCCTGTGCCAGTATAACCATCCGTTTTCATCCGGGTGGGATGACTCCCCGGTGTGGGATGGAGGGATGCCGGTGGAGTCGCCGGATCTGAACACCTATCTGGTGATCCAGATGGAACATCTGGCCCGCATCGCGGAGGTGATCGGGGAGCGGGAGGACGCCTCGCGATGGCGGGCGGAAGCCGAGGCGCTGACCCGCCGGATGATCGACGCCATGTGGGATGAGGAAACGGGGCTGTTCTGGCCCCTGCGGGGGGAAAGGCCGGTCCGTATCAAAACCCCGTTGAGCCTTTACCCGCTGCTCACCGGCCGGCTCCCCCCGGCGATGGTGGCGCGCCTGATCGCCCATCTGAGGGATCCCCGCGCCTTCTGGCCGCGCTATCCCATCCCCACGGTGGCGATGGACGATCCGCACTATAACCCGGAGCAGATGTGGCGCGGCCCCACATGGCTGAACATCAACCGCCTGTTCATCGAGGGGCTGTTCCGGTGTGGATACGCGGACCTGGCCCGGGAGCTGCGGCGTCGGACCCTGGAGCTGGCGATGGGGCATCCGGATCTTTACGAGTATTACCATCCGGAAACCGGGGAACGCCCGCCCCGGGCGGCCCCGATCTTCGGGTGGACCTCCGCCGTGTTCATCGAGCTGGCCATCGAGGCCAGCCGCGAGGAAGCGTGAAGCGGGGGCTCCGCCACCCCACCCCCGGAATCGAAGCGCCCTCGTGGATCTCCGCCTGGGGACCCAGCCCCGAAGCTTGAAGGATCACCTTTCGGAGATGGGTGGGCAGGCCGAAGACGCGCCTCCCTCGCCCCCAACGCCTTCTACTCCCATGCTACAGATCCCATGCTACAGAGCAGCCCAAAGAAGGATCCTCCCCCTCATCCGGATCGATGGATCCAGATGGTATAAAATTTTTAACATCTCGCAAGGTTATAAATTTTATACAAATCGCTTGGTAACTTTTTGTGGAATTGCTTCGGTATATTGGTCAGAAGAATGGGCAAAGGAGGCCGCCATGAGGACTTCATGGATACGAGTTGGGATCGCGGTCGCTGTTGCGCTGCTCGCGCTGGGGGTGTTGATCTTCGGCACCGCCGTGGCCGCCGGTGGCGGCCCCTCCGGCCTCACCGCGGTGGTCTCGGGATTCGCGGGAGGCCGTGAGATCGCCCCGCAACCGCAGGCTGGCACCACCCTTGCGGCGGATAAAACGGCGGAGGGCTTCTGGACCCATGTGATCACCTACGACTGGTCCATTGAGAAGACGGTGACGCCGGATGCCCTCACCCTGGCGAAGGGCCAATCGGGCGAGGTGAGCTACACGATCACCGCCACCCGCCATGTGGCGGCGGAGGCGGAGATCGCCGGCGTGCGGGGCACCATCTGTGTCACCAACGGAGGAGAGGTCGCCACGCAGGGCCTGGCGATCACCGATGTGGTGGAGTTCAAGAAGCCTCCCGAGGTGACCGATTGGACGCCGTTCCTCACGGTGACCGTGGATGTGAGCGCAAAGCCCTCCCTGGGGCCCGGCGAGTCCCATTGTTATCCTTATGAGATCCCCTTCACGCCGCTCCCCGGCGTCACCCAGTATCGCAACCACGCCATCGTCACCATCACCAATCACTCGGGGCACCTCGGCGAGCCGTTCGGGCCGGAACCCAAGGTCGGGTTCTCGCTGCCGGAGCATCCCACCCTCGTGGAAGTCGATGCATCCGCAACGGTGACGGATGAGGAGCACTGCCCCGCAGGCTTCACCTGCACGCCCAGCGCGACCGGTCCGTGGACGTTCTCGGACTCCGGCTCGATCTCCTTCCACAAGACCATCATGAATGAGAACGTCTGCGACGCAACCGAGGAGCTTCATAACATCGCCACCCTCACCGAGTCCGATACCCATGAGACGCGGACCGCGGAGGCGGTGGTGCACCTGACGGCGCCGGCGTGCCCGGCCGGCTGCGTGCTCACCCAGGGCTTCTGGAAGACCCATCCGGATGCCTGGCCGGCGGGTCATTCCCCGAATGATCCCTTCTTCTCCAGTGGGAAGACCTGGATGGAGGTCCTCTGGACGGCGCCGAGGGGCGATGCCTACTACATCCTGGCCCACCAATATATCGCCGCAGTGCTGAACGTGGCGAACGGGGCGACGCCGCCGGCGGAGGTGGCTGCGGTGATCGAGGCTGCGACCGCCTGGTTCGGCAACAACGACCCGGGCGTCCCGGCGTCGTCGTCGGAGGGCCAGACCCTCGTCCACTGGTCGGAGATCCTGGCGGCCTTCAACGAGGGGAAGATGGGCGTCCCGCACTGTGAGAACGTGGAAGCCGGGCCAGCTGCGCCGCCGAAGAAGGGCCACGGGAAGCCCGGGACACCGCCCGGGCTGGAGAACCGCCCGGCGACGCCGCCCGGCTTAGAGAACCGCCCCGAGAACAGGCCCGGCCAGGAGCAGCGCCCCGAGACCCCGCCCGGGCAGGAGAAACGGCCGGAGACGCCGCCGGGCCAGGGGAAGGACAAGGGGAAGTAACGCCATCCCCGAAGGAAACGCGAAGGGGGCCGCCTGAGGCGGCCCCCTTCCCATTCCGAGGAGTGGCTCTACGCTTTTTCACCCAGCCATGCCGGAAGCTCGGCCACCGAAGCCAGGATCGCATCCGGCCGGATGGATCCCTCCAGGTCCGCCGGCCGGAACTTCCCCGTCTGCACCAGGATCCCCCACATCCCCACCCGCTGTGCCCCGCCGACGTCGATCTCGATGTCGTCCCCGACCATCGCCGCCTGCTCCGGCGGCACCCGCAGATCGTCCAGGATCAGCTGGAAGAAGGCGGGGTCCGGCTTCCCGAGGATCAGGGCCTTCTGCCCGGTCGCCTCCTCGAGGGCGGCGATGAACGGCCCCACATCCAGCCGGAGCCCATCCGCCGCCCGGTAATAGCGGGTCCGTCCCAGCCCGATGAGAGCCGCGCCCTGCTCGAGGATCAGCCGGAACGCCCGGTTCAGCGTTTCGAAGGTCCACGCTTCCCCCAGATCGCCCACCACCACGTAATCCGGTTGCTGCTCATCTTCCTGGACGCCCGCGAAGTCCTCCCGGGCGCCCTCAGGAACCAGCAGGAAGGCCCGGGCGCCCCGGGCCTTCAGGAAGCGGCCGGCCGCCCAGGGGGGGCTGTAGATCTCCTCGGGGGCAGCCGGGAACCCCATCCGGGTCAAGCGCTCGGCCAGGGCGCGGCGGCTGCGGGTCGTGGTGTTGGTGACGAAGCGGACAGCCACCCCGTGCGCCCGGAGGGCCCGCACGGCCTCCACTGCGCCCGGGATCGGGCCCTCCGCCGTGTAGAGGGTGCCATCCAGGTCGAGAAGGACCGCCAGGATCCCCTTCCGGGCAGATGGCATCGGGCCTCCTTCGAAATGAAGGGCTTCAGGGCGCATCGGGAGAGAAAGCGAACGTCCGGCGCCTTCTCCTTCGGATCCCCTTATGGATGCACCTGGAGCTCCTGAGGGGACTCCCATTCGGGGTTCCCGCCCGATGGGCCATGGACGAGAAGATGCTCCATCGATGGCCACAGATACCACCCCAGGCGAACGCGATAACGCCCGGGGGGGAGAGGGGGAAATTTCGCCCTCAGGGGCACATCCTCGCCCACCGGCCACATCGACGTGAGCTGGAGGCGATCCTGCTGGGCGGCCAGCCGCCCCTTCTCGTCCACCAGGTGAATAAAAAGCGTGTAAGTCCGATCCAGCGGCCTGAGAGCCCGCCAGCTCAGCCACAGCTCGACCGGCTCGCTGGCCCGGACTTCCCCGGGCCACTCCCCGCCGTTGAGCTGGAGCGCTTCCCCAAAGGATACGGGCGAGGGAAGGGCCCGAACCGTTCGTCGGACGATCAGCACCTGCGGCAAATCCACCCCATCGTCCTCTCCGCTTCCAGCCCGCCAGCGCCGGTTGTTCGACCCCCCATACAATCCTACACGGAGCCGATAGGGGCCGGGCGGGAGATCATACGGGATTTTGAGCACATGGTCATCGCGATAATGCTTCTCCGGATCCCAGCGCCGGGTGGGGAGATCCCCCGGATGAACGTGGTCGCTCTGAAACGCCTGAGCAGCCGCGAAGGGATGATCCGCCGGAATTCCATGGACGTAGACGTGCGCGTCCTCATCGAGATCGATCAGAGGGCGCCACCACAGGGTCAACCGCACCGTTTCCCCCGGGGATACCGCCCATCGATCGATCTGATAGCCGACCAGCCGGATTCGGCCCTCAAAATCGGTCTGGACGGAAAGATCAGCACCCGGGGGGTGATCCAGGGGCACGCGGGTGATCCGCCACAGGTGATAGGGAAGGCGGAGGTCCAAGGCCAGCAGGAACAGCAGGGCGACCCCGGTGGCTCCCCAGTGAAGGGATTCGCCATGGGGCTCTGGTGCCCCTGCCGGGGGCCCGGAGGGGGGATCCTGCAAATTCCGACGCCGTCGTCGGAGGATGCTTCCGATCAGCCATCCGAGCCCAATCCCGATGGCGATGCCATCCAGAAGGCGCCAGCGCCACTGGCCCGGGAACCAGAGGCGAACCTGGTGGGAGCCGGCGGGGATTTCCGCCCAGAGCCATCCGGCGCGCGCCTCCACCCAGGTGGGGACCGGCCGGCCGTCCACGGCAACCATCCAGCCCGGGTATCCGAGGACGCTGAAGCGAACAGGGGTGCGATGGGGAACCTGGATTTCCCAGCGCTGATCCAGGGGCCCCAGGCGAAGGGTTCGAGCCAGCGCTTCAGGAGGAAGCGTCCTTCGGTCCAGGCGGTCCGGCTCCTCGCCCCGCGCATACGCCCGGACCACATCCGGGGGCGGTTCCGGCCATCCTTCCACCCATTTAGGGAACAGCTCGCCCGTCGCGGTGAGGCCCGGGTAAAGTTGCTCCCGCTCATAGCGATGCAGATCCGCCAGGGTGGCCCGGGCGAAGGGGACGCGGGATCCCCCATCATAGATGAACCCCAGGGTCCCCAGGATGAGCAACAGAGAGGCCCCAAAAGCCGCAGGCCAGCGGATAGAGGGTTTCACCATCTCAACGGAAAAGCCGATGAGGAGCGCCACGATCAACCCCACAGGGCCCAGCCAGCGCCATGGGAACTGGATGTAAGAAAGACCCGGCAGGATCGCCCAGAGCGGGCGGGAAGCGGGCGTCATCAGGAAGATCATCATCAGCCAGGCTATCCATCCCCATCGCACCGCAACCTGCCAGGTCCGACGGCGTCCGGGAAGTCCAAGGGCAAAGGAGGGCAGGGCCAGAAGAGCCTGATGCAATCCGATCGTCAGGATCAGAGGACGATTCCCCCAGCGCTCATCCCGGATAGGAGCCCACCACAGAAGCTGAAGGAGGCTCCGGAAATGGTGGACCATTTCATAGACCCCGGTGCGAGCGCGTTCCAGGTGGACCTGGGGGATTTCGATCAGGGATGGACCCAGATAGGGCAGCGCCATGCCCAGCCCCAGGGCGAAGGCGGCGAGCGCCTTTCGCAGGTTTCGCCCGCGAGATTTCCGGGAAATCCCCAGGGCGAAGGCATAGGAGAGGGCCAGCAGGTATCCCATCAGGGCGGTGAGATTATGGCTGAGGCCCAGGAGCGCCACCGTGAGGGATAAGGACCACCGCCTGGTGAACCCACCGCCCCGCAGCGCACCATCGACGATGATCAGCAACCAGGGCAGCAGGGTGATCGCCAGATATTGAGGATAGTTACTCTGCTGCAGCTGGAACGGCATGTAACCGAAGGCGAGGCCTGCTGTCATGGCGGCGGGGGGGCTCAACTTCCATCGCCGGGCCAGGAGATACACCCCCAGGCTCCCTCCCAGCGTGGCGATCATCAGAACCGCTTTCATCGCCTGTTCGATCGAAAGCCCCAACCCGATGGAGAGCGCAGCAACGAGCCAGGGGAACAGAGGGGCGTGGAAAACAAACAACGGATAACCGGCCCCGCCCGCGAGATCCGGTGCCCACCGGGGATACAGGACGCCTGCCCGCCACATCCGGGCCATCTCCAGCGCGCGATAGGCGTGCAGCAGGGCGTCCCCCTCCCGGGGCAGGCCGGGCTGATTCGCTCCCTCCCACCAGGCTTTGAGCCCGATGAGAAGCCATAGCATCCCCAGATCTCGCAGTGGTTTCATGAACCGATACGGCCTTCCGAATTCTGGATCCCCAGGACGGAGAAGTGAGCGCCGGGATGGGGGGAACATACGATCCGATTTATCCCGCCATCCCAAATGATTCTAAATCATGGAGCGGGTGGAATCTGGAGTTCCCCCAGAGGAACGCTGAAACCGGGCGCGGGCTTCCCGGTCGCATCAAAAGCGGGCAGGCGCTCTCCTGTTCCCAGATCATACCAGCCAACATGAACCCGGTAGGTCCCTGGAGGTATGGGCTGCTTCAGGTCAATCCATCGTTGCTCTTCAATGATCTCGCCGGCTTCCCACCACCCGGTAGGATAAGCTCCGCCCCGCGGCGGTCCATCCCCCCCGGCGACCCAACGCCCCTCCGAATCCAGAAGATGAAGGAACACATGGAGGCCGGGCGGGGGGGATGCCGTCGCCTTCCACGTGAGAGAAACCAGAATCCCCTGATCGAAGACCTGGAACCTGTGCGCCAGCAGCAGAATGCCTGGTTCAAACCGTGCTTCCCAGGAGCTGTCTTCAGGCCATGCAGAGCGCAATGGGATCTTCGCAAAGGGGATCCATCCATCCCCGCTCCGACGGGGAAGCTGAGGAAGGTCAGGATGGGATCGATCGTAAACCCCGACCAGCAGAGACAGGATGGTCGGCATATCCCCCGGCGGGGACAATGGGATGCGGTAAGTTTCACAGATCACCGAGCCAGGCGGCCAGGAACGCATAGGCCATGAGCCCATGCCCGGATAGCTATCCACCTGCCCGAGCCGCTCGCCGCGGGTGGGGTCAGGGCCGGACCAGATCTGATAAGTAAACGAATAATTCCGGTGGGCCGGCCGCAGCAGCTCCCAGCATGCGGTCAGGCGAACCGCCTGACCAGGCATCAAGCGACGGGGCGTCGCCTGAATCCCGATCAGGCGAACCAGGGGCTCTCCGGGAGGCCCCTCCAGATCTTCAAAGACCCAATCCAGGCGCTGCAGATCAGCGGGGACCTCGTTCATGGCTCGAAGAGGTTGATGGAAGGCAGGCCACAGATAGCGGGAGAACCCCAGGACAGATAACAGCGTGGTATAGATCAGCCACGCCCGCCCCACGCTCTTCTCCCATGCAACAGGCGGAGGGCCTTCCCAGGCCCATACGACGATTAACCAGAAAGCAGGAAGGGCGATGAAGAGAAGCCGCCCCAGCGGAGCCTCCACGCGGACGTTCCAGGCTACGAATTCGAGGATGGCGACCCCCAGCCACAGGACATGGATCAGAAGCAGAAAGCCCTGAAGGCGATTCAGCTGCCCGCGAGCGCGGAGCCTCCATCCCTGCCGGAAAACCTGAGCCCCGGTAAGGAGGAGAAAAAGATCCCAGATCCCATATATCCATCGCTCCGCGATGATCCCCTCGGTGGCTCCGAAGGAGAGAAACGCTGTCTCCCGGGCGCGAAGGAAGATGGCGATCCAGTCGCTCCAGGCCGGCGGCTCCGGACGAACCCAGTGGATCACCGCCATGTGGGCCCGAAAAGCGAAGGGATCCCGATAGAGGAAGAAGTTCCTCCCCAGCCATCCCCCGCTCAGCAGGATAACCCCGAGCAGGCTCAGAGCCAGCTCGGCTCCCCGAACCCGCCACGGCCGTTGAGCATGGGCGCTCACCATCCACCCCAGGATCCAGAGAGGGATCAAGCCAATATTGGAAGCTTTGGCCAGGAGGGCTACCCCCAGGGCCAATCCTACCCATCCCGCTTGCCTCCATGAGGGGCGGAGCGCATAATCCACCATTGCATTTAGAGCGAGGGCGGATCCAGCCACCGCCAGGGCATCGTTGCTGACGCTGGAAGCGAGGGCAATCCATCGCGGATGAAAAGCCATCATCGCAGCAGCCATCATAGCCGTCCCGCGCCGCCCCGGAAGGACCCGTCGAATGAGCCGGTAGACCAGCAAGATGGCCATCACGCCGGCCAGCGAGGAGATCAGGCGGGCGATCCGGAAAGCCAGGAATTCCCCTCGCCAGTTTCGGATCTCCTGTGGATCGTGCACGATGAAATTGCGGTTCGCCCAGGCCTCAGGAGGGGGAGCCGGAGCCCCGATGTGATGAGGATTGGGCTCCTCGTGAACGATCTGGTCATCGAGAGGAATCCATCCTGTGGCGATGGCGGAAAGGACGTAGTAAAGTGGGAATTGTGTGCTTTCGTGGGGGACATTTGTATCCGGCCCCTGGATGACCGGCCATGATCGTCGGCGGACCAGGTAAGTGATGACGCGAAAGTGAGACAGTTCGTCGGGCGCCTCCCCAAGAGGGGTCGCCAGCTGATAGGCAAAGCTCAGGCCGAGGAAACAAATGGAGAGAACGAACAGGAAGATGAGCTCTTCTCTCCGGATTTTCATCCCTGCGCTTTGTCTACGGGAATTTTATGGAACTGCGTCACCCTTCCCCTTCCCCACACCTTTTCAGCCTATAAAGAACAACCTGGAAGGGGGATGGAATGCTTACAGCACCCCGCCCTGCTCCCGAAGACCCGGGGAGGAGAATCCGCTGCTTCTATTGATCCTTGATCAGGCCTCGCACCACCTGCGCATAGATCTGAATTCGCCTCCAGCGCATGGCCCGTTTGTGCCCTGAGGCCGCCTTCGCTCCCTCCACCCCCATCTGCCACAGGTATTGCCCGATCAGAAACGCCCGGAGGGCGGCCGCGGCGATCGGGCCGTGATGCTTCCGGAAATAGCGGATTTTGCTGCGCTGGAAGACCAGATGCTGCACGGCCGGCACCTGCTCGCTGCTCCGCCCCCCGTAATGGATCACCTTCGCCCGGGGATAGTAAAACACCCGCCACCCCGCCGCTCGCATCCGCCGGCACCAGTCCATCTCCTCCGCATACATAAAGAACCCCTCATCCATCGGCCCGACCTGCTCCACCGCCTCCCGACGAACCAGCATGGCGGCTCCCGTCACCCAGTCGACCTCCTGGATCTCCTCATCCGGGCGATCCAGCACATAATAGCGCTGCAGGATCCGACGGGGCGCATAAGGCTGCCACCAGGTGCTTTCAAAGAGGGCCGTCCAGAACGTGGGGAACCGGCGGCGGGAGGACTGAACCGTTCCATCCGGGTTCAAAAGCTGCGGGCCGACGACGCCCGCCTCCGGGTGATCTTCGGCGAAAGCCACCAGGGATTCGATGGCCCGATCCAGAACACGGGTGTCCGGATTCAACAGGAAGAAATAGCGGCCCCGGGCGATGGCCATCCCCTGGTTGTTCGCCGCCGGGAAGCCCCGGTTGACCGAATTGACCAGGAGACGGACTTCCGGGAAGGCCTCCCGCACCCGCTCCGGCGTCCCATCCGTGGACGCATTGTCCACCACGATGATCTCCCCGTTCAGCGCGCCCAGCGCCTCCCGCACCGAGTCCAGACAGGGAGCCAGCCACTCCCAAACGTTCCAGCTCACAATGATCACCGAGACATCCATCCTGTTGCCCGGGAAACATGGAATTCGGGAGCTGGGGAGCAGGTCCCCCCTGGGGCTTTCGAGGGCGCGCCGGCTCCAAACTTTTTCCTCTCTCTCCCCTCTCTCCCCGTGGCCCGGAGGGGTGCCAGTGAGGAGCCAGGGCTTCCCTGAAAGGGCGCGACACGCGGAAGGCCGCTGATATCCTCCCCACGAGGAAATGACTCATCGATCCCGGCGCAGGACATGATCTCCAAGGGACCACAAGGCATGCCATGCCGGCCCGTCCGGCAGGCCCTGAAGGTGGGCCCGGCTTCGACGCACAAAGGCTTCGGCCTCTGCCACCGAACGGGCGATGGCCCCGGAATTCCGGATCCGTCGCACGGCCTCTTCGATCATCCCATCATCCCTGGAGCCGCCCCCCAGGATCTGAAGGATCAGCGGATCGTCCGGATGCTCCTCCAGGTAAAACAGCGTGGGAAGCGTCACCAGCCCCTGGCGCAGATCGTTGCCGATCGGCTTGCCCAGAGCCCGCACTTCCCCCGTGAAGTCCAGGACATCATCCATGATCTGAAAGGCCATGCCCAGATCCACGCCATACTGTCGCAGGGCCTCCACCTCCGGTTCCGGCGCCTGGGCCAGCACCGCCGCCGCCTCGGTGGCCAATTCGAACATCGCCGCGGTCTTGGCGTAGATCCGCCGCAGGTAATCCTGCCGGCTCATCATCGCCTCGCGGTCGCCGAACTGCTGATGCAATTCTCCCTCGCAGATCGTCATCAGCGTGCGGGCGAAGATCGCCATGACCCGGACGTTTTCCGTTCGCGCGGCCAGAGAGGCGGCGTAGGCGAAGAGATAATCCCCCGTGAGCACCGTCGCCGCCGGGGTCCAGATGGCGTTGAGGGTGGGAACCCCCCGGCGAAGAAGGGAGCCGTCGATCAGATCATCGTGGACCAGGGTGGCGGTATGCAGCATCTCGACTGCGGCGGCGAGGCTGACCATCGCTTCATCCGTGGGTCGGTAGAGCCGGCCAGTCAGGAGGACCAGGAGAGGGCGGATACGTTTCCCTCCCGCGGTCAGCAAATGGTCCACCGCCGTCTTGAGAGGCTCGAAGGCCAGCGGGATCTCCCGCATCCGAGCTTCAACCCGCTCCAGATCCTCGTGGAGCCATTCCTGGATCGTTCGAAACGAGGGTCCATGTTGCACCGTGAGAGGCATTCCCGGTTTACCTGGGTTCAGGATGCGGTCGGAAAGCCATGGCCCATGGCTCACGAATCCGGTCTGACCACGAATCCTCTTCAGGGCTTACGAGGAAGGGATCGCCCCCACCTCCCGCAATTCGAGCCCGCCCGCGCAAATTTTACTCCATTTTAAAGCAGCCTTCCGGTTCTGTCACAGAACAGCGAATGTTCCCGCAAAATTCGGCGGGTTGAGCGCTTGGATCGCGCATGGGCTCCTGGTGCGGAGCGCCTGCCTCTCCTCCTCCCCCCAGGCTGGGGATGATCCCGGGGTGAGCGAGGCCCTGAAAGCGCCCGGCTCACCCCTCGAGTCCCGCAAACCGGAAGATACGCCGGGCGTTTCCGGTCGTTTGCTCGGCGATGTGTTCCCGGGAAAGACCCAGGATGCGGGCCAGGGCTTCCGCAATCCGCGGAAGATAGGCCGGCTCATTCCGCCGCCCCCGATGGGGCTGAGGAGGCAGGTAGGGCGCATCGGTCTCCAGGACCAGCGCGGAGGCCCCAACCACCTGCACAGCCTCCCGAAGCGCCTCCGCACGAGGATAGGTGATAGGCCCTCCGATGCCCAGGACAAAACCCCAGGCAACGGCCGTCCGGGCCATGGCCGCGTCTCCGGAGAAGGCATGCAGGATCCCGCGAGCCCCTGAGCCGGAGGCCACCCAGCGCTCCAGCTCCTCCATCACGGCCTCCCGGGCCTCCCGCTGGTGGATGATCACGGGCAGCCCCAGCTCGCCGGCCAGCTCCAGCTGTGCCCGGAAGGCTTCGCGCTGCGCTTCCCGGGGGGAAAGATCCCGATAGAAATCCAGGCCGATCTCCCCGATCGCCACGACGCGGGGATGCCGGGCCCATGCCCGCAGTTGCGCCAGCGCTGCGGGCGAGAACGTCGAGGCGGCGTGGGGATGGATCCCCACCGCCACGTAGATCCCCGCATGCCGCTCGGCGAGCGCCAGGGCGACCGGGATCCGCTCCAGGGTGACGGAAGGGATCACGAGGGCCTCCACGCCGGCCATCCGGGCCCGGGCCAGCACTTCCTCCCGGTCCCCATCGAAGGCGGGATCATCCAGATGGCAATGGGTGTCGATCAGCGGCATCCGGATCCTCACGCCAGACCGGCCAGCTCACGGCCCGCGGCGAGCAGTTGCGGCACCCGCTCCGGGATCGTGGTCTCGGTGTAGATCCGGAGCAGGGGCTCCGTGCCCGAGAACCGGATCAGCAGCCAGCCGCCATCTTCCAGGTAGAACTTGTATCCATCGCTGCGATCGATCCGGAGCACCCGGAGCCCGGCCAGCCGCTCCGGTTGCGCCTGATCCAGCCGGGCCCGGGTTTCCTCCCGGCGCTCCGGCGGGAATTCCACATCGATGCGGGAGTAATAATGGGGGCCGACCAGGCGGAAGAGGTCCTCGATGAGCTCGGAGGGCCGCTTCCCCGTCCGGACCATGAAGTCCAGAAGATACAGGCCCGCCAGGATCCCATCCCGCTCCGGCAGATGGCCCCGGAAGGCGAAGCCCCCGCTCTCCTCGCCCCCGATCAGGGCATGGGTCTCCAGCATCTTGGGGGCCACATACTTGAAGCCGACGCCCGTCTCATAAACCGGGACCCCATAGCGCTCTCCCAGTTTCTCCAGCATAGAGGTGGTGGAGAGCGTTTTGACGATCGGCCCCCGCTGCCCCCGGACCTCCAGGAGGTAAAGCGCCAGCAGGCCGTAGACGCGCAGCTGATCCACAAACTCCCCCCGCTCGTCCACCAGACCCACCCGATCGGCATCCCCATCCGTCGCGATCCCGGCGTCCGCCTTCAGGGACCGCACCTGCTCCTGCAGGTCATCCAGGTTCGGGGGAATGGGCTCCGGGCGTTTCATATGGGGGAAGATCGGATTGCGCTCGCCGTGGATCTCCACGATGCGGATGCGCCCGGGGGAAAGCAGCCGCCGCAGCCAGCCCGCCCCGCTCCCCCACATCGGGTCCACCACGATGGTGAGGTCGGCCTGCCGGAGGGTTTCCAGGTCCACCAGGGTTTGGAGATGTTCGATGTAAGCCGGGGATGGGTCGAAGATCTCCACCAGTCCTTTCGCCCGGGCTTCCGCCAGCGGCATCCGCTTCACCCCCCCTTCATCGGGCGGGATGCGGGCTTCGATCTCCAGAAGGCCCTGGGGATCCACCGCGCCCCCGAAACGGTTGCGGACCTTGAAGCCGTTGTCCGTGGGAGGGTTATGGCTGGCGGTGATGTTGATGGCTCCGGCCGCGCCGCGAGCGACCACGCCGTAGCTGATCACCGGCGTCGGCACGGCGCGTTCGCACAGATAGGCCCGGATGCCGTTGCCGGCCAGGACCTCGGCGCAGGCTGCCGCGAAGTGCTCGGAGGCGAAACGGTGATCGTAGCCGATCACCACCCCGCCCTCCGCCTGGCCGGTATCCAGCAACCACCGGGCGAAGCCCTGGGCGCATCGCCGGACGTTCGCAAACGTGTAATCGTCGGCGATGCGGCCGCGCCATCCGTCGGTGCCGAATCGGATGATCGCCATCTCAGCCCTCCCGAATCCCATATTCCTGCTTCACCAGCTCCAGGTCGGCGTCCACCATAATTTTCACCAGCTGCTCGAAGGTCACCGAGGGTGCCCATCCAAGTTTGGTCCGTGCCTTGGTGGCATCACCCACCAGGAGGTCCACATCCGCCGGGCGATAGAGGGCCGGATCCACCACCACGTATTTCTTCCAGTCCAGGCCCAGATAGTCAAACGCCAGCTCCACGAACTCCCGCACCGAGTGGGTTTCCCCCGTGGCGATCACGTAGTCCTCCGGTTCGTCCTGCTGCAACATCAGCCACATCGCCCGCACGTAATCCGGCGCGTAACCCCAGTCCCGGCGAGCCTCCAGGTTCCCCAGGCGGAGCTCGTGGGCCAGGCCCAGCTTGATCTTCGCCGCCGTGTGGGTGATCTTGCGGGTGACGAACTCCAGCCCCCGGCGCGGGCTCTCGTGATTGAAGCAGATCCCGGAGACCGCGAACATCCCGTAGCTCTCCCGGTAATTCACCGTGATCCAGTGGGCGTATACCTTGGCCACCCCATACGGGCTGCGGGGATGGAAGGGGGTGTTCTCATTCTGGGGGACCTCCTTTACTTTCCCAAACATCTCACTGCTCGAGGCCTGATAGAAGCGAATGGTGGGATCCACCAGGCGGATGGCCTCCAGCAGGCGGGTCACCCCCAGGGCGGTGAATTCCCCGGTGAGGACCGGCTGCTTGAAGGAGGTGGGCACGAAGGATTGGGCGGCCAGGTTGTAAACCTCATGGGGACGGTATTCCCGCAGGATGTCGATCAGCGAGGACTGATCCAGCAGATCCCCCTGAACCAGGGTGATGCGATCCTGGATGTGGCGGATCCGCTCGAAGTTGATGGTGCTGGTGCGTCGGACCATCCCGATGACCTCGTAGCCCTTCTCCAGCAGGAACTCTGCGAGATAGGAACCATCCTGGCCGGTGATGCCCGTGATCAACGCGCGTTTCCGTTCCATCCTCGAACGCCTCCCAGTGGGGTTTAACGCTTTCGGGATCGTGCGTCCATCGATCAGGTTTGCGGCGCCGCCGATCGCCGTCCCTGCTCCTCCCGGGCCCGGGCCCGCCACTCCTCCAGCACGTCCCGCAGGGACTGTTCCAGGGGGATGCGGGGCTCCCATCCCAGGCGCTCCCGGATCCGGGTCGTGTCGGCCGCGCTGATCGGGATCTCCACGGGGCGGATGCGCTGGGGATCCACCTCCACCCGGACGTTCACCCGAGCCATGGCGAGGAGGAGCTCCAGCACCTCCCGGATCGGGCGGGGTCGACCGGACCCGATGTTATAGACCTCGCCGGGCTCTCCCCGCTCCAGCAGCAGGCGATAGGCGCGGGCCACATCCCGGACGTCGGTGAAATCCCGCTGGGCTTCCAGATTCCCCACCCGCAACACCGGCTCCTGCAATCCCGCTTCAATCCAGGCGATCTGACGGGCGAAAGACGGGACCACAAAGCGAGGATCCTGGCCGGGGCCGATGTGGTTGAACGGGCGGGCCCGGATGATCGGCATGGCGTAAGCCGTGGCATAGAGGGCGGCCAGCCAGTCCTGAGCGGCCTTGCTGATCCCATACGGGTTGGCCGGGCGGAACGGGTGATCTTCTCGAACGGGAACGTCCTCTGGGCGGATCAGGCCGTAGACCTCGTTCGAGGTCACGATCAGCACGCGGGGTTGCCACCCCAGCGCCCGGATGCCCTCCAGCAAGTTCAGAGTGCCCCGCACGTTGGTTTCGAAGGTTCCCCAGGGATCCTTCCAGGATTCCGCCACATCGGACTGGGCAGCCAGGTGGATGATGCCTTCCGGCTGCGCAAGGGCCAGCCCCTGACGGACCGCCTCTGGATCCCGGAGGTCTACCTGGACAAGCCGCAAGCGCTCCGGAAGCGGAGTCGCGGGCCGCCGGGCCCATCCCCAGAGCTCCCAATCGGTTTCCTGGGCCAGGATGGCGGCGAGGTGTCGACCGACGAAGCCGCCCACACCGGTGATGAGCACCCGCAACGGCAATGGCTCCTTTTCCGGAATCGGGTCAGGCGCGCAGTTTCGAATTATACCGTAACGCTTCGTCGCAAACCCAGCACCCTATCGCGCTGGATGGATCTTCCCGCCAGCCGGGGAAGCGGCCCCGAAGGAAAGCCGCAGCGACCATATCCGGGCACCGGACCCTGGGGGAAGGGGGTTCTAATCTTTTTCTGATACAGGGCTGCTATTTATAAACTGGACCCTGGAAAAAGCAGAACTTGCGCCGTTCGGCTCCCATCCAGGAAGCGGAACGGCCCTTCGCGCTGGAGCCCGGTGGAACGCCGAAGGCGCCGCCCCCGGCCCCGTTTTCCCGGATGGGGAACCCACAGCGTCGCTTCCAATCCGAGGGCATTCCATCCTCTCCAGGAGCCGAGCTTCCATGCCTGAGCTCTTCCATCGCTATTCCGGAAACCCGATCCTGACCGCGGCCGACTGGCCGTATCCGGCGAACGCCGTGTTCAACCCGGGCGCCACATGTTTCAACGAGGAAGTCCTCCTGCTGGTCCGCGTGGAGGATTTCCAGGGCCTTTCCCATCTCACGGTCGCCCGCAGCCTGGATGGGCGGAGCGGCTGGCGTGTGGATCCCGAGCCCACCCTGCTCCCGGACCCCCTGCACCACCCCGAGGAATTCTGGGGGATCGAGGATCCGCGGATTGTCTTTCTGGAAGAAGAAGGCCTGTATGCGGTGACGTATGTCGCTTACTCCCGGGGCGGACCGCTGGTCGCCCTGGCGACGACCGCGGACTTCAAAACCTTCCATCGGCTGGGGCCGATCCTCCCCCCGGAGGATAAGGACGCCAGCCTGTTTCCCCGCCGGTTTAAGGGCCGCTGGGCGATGATCCATCGTCCGATGCCCACCGCCCCGGGAGCCCGTCCCAACATCTGGATCTCCTTCTCCCCGGATCTGCGCCACTGGGGTGATCATACGGTGATCATCGAAGCACGCCCCGGGGGCTGGTGGGATTCCGATCGGGTGGGCCTGGGGCCTCAGCCCATCGAGACGCCGGAGGGCTGGTTGATCCTTTATCACGGCGTGCGCCAGACCGCCTCGGGGCGGATCTATCGTGTGGGCCTGGCCCTGCTGGATCTGGAGGACCCTCGAAAGGTGATCCGGCGCAGCGCCGAGTGGGTGTTCGGCCCCCGCGCCCCTTACGAGCGGATCGGCGACGTGCCCAACGTGACCTTTCCATGTGGCGCGGTGGTGGATCCACATTCCGGGGAGCTGCTGATGTATTACGGGGCGGCGGACACATGCGTCGCCCTGGCGACCGCCAGCCTGCAGGAGCTGCTGGATTACTTAAAGCATGCACCGGCATAGGCCGGAGGATGGGGGCGATGGGGTGGGCGGCTTTACCCTCCGGCCAGGCCCCGAGGCGATCCATCTCTCGCACCATGGGAGGCAAGGAGGTGGGAGATGTTCAAGGATCGCATTCGGGTCGCTCTGGTGGGGACTTACGTGCCCCGGCAGTGCGGGATCGCCACATTCACCCATGATCTGGCGAAAGCAATCGCAGAAGCTCAGGGAGAATCGCTGGACCGCTCCGGGATCGTAAATATCGTTGCCCTCACCAATCCGCCTCATCGCTACCCCTATGGCCCGGAGGTGGTCTTCGAGATCCGGGATGGGATCCCGGAAGACTACCGGGCCGCGGCGGATTACCTGAACCAGAGCCATGTGGGTCTGGTCTGCCTGCAGCATGAGTATGGGATCTTTGGGGGGATGGATGGCGCATATGTGCTGGATTTCGTGGAAACCCTGCGCAAACCCCTGGTGGTCACCCTGCACACGGTTCTCTACGAGCCCTCCGAGAACCAGCGGCGGATTCTGATCGCCCTCGCTCGCCGGGCGGATCGCGTGGTGGTGATGTCGGAGCGGGCCCGTCAGTTCCTGATGGAGCGCTATGGGGTGCCCGCAGAGCGGATCGAACGGATCGACCATGGGGCCCCGGCGATGCCTTTTGAGGATCCTGCCCCTTACAAGGCGCGCCTGGGGCTGGAGGGACGGCGGGTGCTCATGACCTTCGGGCTGCTCAGCCCCAATAAGGGCATCGAGACCGTGATCGAGGCGCTGAAGGCGCTTGTCCCCCGGCATCCCGATCTCCTGTATCTGATCGTCGGGGCAACCCACCCGGAGGTCCGCCGCCGGTTCGGCGAATCCTACCGCCGCTCCCTGGAGGAAGCGATCGCGCGGGCCGGGTTGCAGGATCACATCCGGTTCGTGGATCGTTATCTGGATCGAGAGGAGCTGCTGACGTTCCTGATGGCGGCGGATATCTACGTTGCGCCCTATCTGGCGCGGGAGCAGATCGTCTCCGGAACCCTGACCTATGCCCTGGCCTGCGGGAAGGCCATCAGCTCCACGCCCTCATGGTATGCGGAGGAAATCCTGGGGGATGGGCGGGGCATCCTGGTTCCTTTCCAGGATCCGGAAGCGATGGCCCGGGCGCTGGATCACCTGCTCTCCCACCCGGAGGAGCGGGAGCGGCTGCGCCGGGCCGCGTATGAACGGGGACGGGAGATGGCGTGGCCGGTCATCGGCCACCGCTACCTGGACCTGTTCCGGAGGGTGCTGGAACGCCCCCGGCCGGTCCATCGCCCGGCCTGGCTCCCCCTCCGTCCCTCGAAGCTGCCTGCCATACGCCTGGAGCACCTGCGCCAGCTCACCGACGACACGGGCCTCCTCCAGCACGCGCAGGGCGTCATCCCGGATCGCCGCTTCGGCTACTGCACCGACGACAACGCCCGCGGGCTGCTGGTGATCGTGCGGGAATGGATGCGGAGCAGGGATCCCGCCCTTCTCCCGTTGATGAAAACATATCTGGCGTTTCTGATCCACGCCTGGAACCCCGAGCGCGGGCGGTTCCGCAACTTCATGGGCTATGACCGACGATGGCTTGAGGAGGTCGGATCCGAGGATGCGCACGGTCGTGCCCTCTGGGCGCTGGGCGAAGCCATGGCGTTCGGGCCGGAGGATATTCAGACCATCGCCGCCGCGTTGTTCCGGGAGGCCTGGCCGGCCGGTCAGACCTTTCAGCATCCCCGACCCTGGGCATATGCCATCCTGGGCGGCCTGGCGGGTTTGGAGCGGTTTCCAGGCGATCTCCGGTTACAAGAGGAAGTGAAGGAACTGGCCCAGCGTCTGGAAGATCGCTTCCGGGCCCACGCCCGACCCGACTGGCCATGGTGCGATGAGGTGGTTACCTACGATAATGGGATTCTGCCGGCGGCCCTGATCGCCGCCGGGCACCGCCTGGGGGAGCGGCGATGGGTCACGAGGGGCCTGGATGCCCTGCAATGGCTGGTGGAAATCCAGACCGATCCCCAGGGAGGACAGTTCTCCTGGATCGGCAACCGGGGATGGTTCCCCCGGGGGGGATCCAGGGCTCGCTTC
>BEHY01000019.1 GCA_002898735.1 Candidatus Thermoflexus japonica | reverse complement strand
GGGAGGAATAAATAGAAGGTTTGCTTTGCCGTTAGGATCGCATCCCGAAGGCTCTTGTAACGCTGGACGCAGTCCCCCCGGACAGGGGGCTTTTGGGGCTGAGCCAGGCTTCCCATACAACGGGGTTTCTATAGAGGGGATCGTCTCTCCCCGTGTTCATCTCCGGAGAGCTGCGAGGGGCACCGCAGCCCTCAAAAGCCCCAGAGAAGGGAGTAACCGCGCGCCTCCGAACGCCGGAAAGCCCTGAGGAAAGACAGGGCTTCTTCCTCCCGGGATTTACCCGATTGGGCCAGCGCTCAGCGGGATGGGTCACCTGGCCTCCCCAGCCCTCCATCCATATGGATGGACCGCGGTCGTCTTGCCCCCTCGCATAGATCCGACGGATGGCCGCTTGACCGGGGAGTTTTCCGCGCATCCGGTTTTCGGAACGTGGGGTGGGAGAGAGGAATCCGGATAGCGCGGATGCATCTCCCCGGGGTGGTCCTGATGCTCCTCGACCTTTTGGGCCGATCCACGGTTCCAGGTGGTGGATCCGCCTCACCGGCTCCCCTTCCGGGTTCTCATTGGCGAAGAAGGAAGGTGTTCTCCCCTTCAATGTTGCTGGGCCCACGACCGCGCAATTTTCAACCGCAGAGGCCCAGAGGGAGAGCAGAGTTGCCTTAAAATCTCTTCTGACACCTCTGCATTCTCCGCAGTGATTTCGGCCACCGCTTATCAGCAACACTTGTGAAGGTCAGAAGTTGCACCTGAATAGGCATCCAGTTGTCAAAGTTGGAGATCCGCCGATGCCCTCTCCTTTGTCACCCTCCCCCCATTATCACAGTTTCGGATAAAACAGGCCGCATAGCCCAGTTCGGGGAAACATGATCTTGTGTTTCTCCACCCGTCCAAGTATCTTACGAAATAAAACTGCCGCTAACACAATAAGCATTGGCTCTGCTGGCAATCGATAACGTGTATTTCCAGCCACAGAAACAGCATAAGGAATTGTGAAAGCAATTAGGCACCATGCACACATCAGCACAAACACTCGGTTCTGTTGATAGGCGAATATACTTCCAATTATTGCCAGCATCAGCAATAGCAGCTGGATTACATATCTGGCTTCATAGAAATATATGGGTTCATTGATATTCTGCTTAGTTATCAAATATGTGGGAGATATAAGCCAGAGGTAACCGATGCGTTTCAAGGTTAAGTACAAGAACTTATCTGGGTTTGATTTAATCCATTCCCATGCTTTTTGTCCGAGTACTGCATATCTTTCAGCTTCGTTTAGTGAACTAAGATATTCAAGCATACTCTTTGAAAGAGTATTTTGCATCGGTTCTCCTGAAGCGGTATACAGAAACCCTGTCGCATTGGGGTTGTTACCCATCCATAAGTTCAGGCCAAATGATGTTTTCAGTATCACCAATCGATGAAACACAATGTAGTTGCGAATCGTCCACGGCAACACAACAAATATACAGATCGCTGTGCCTATGATCATTTTGGGCACGATTGTTCTATGACCTTTATACCACCACATCCAACCAATCAACATTATACCTGGTATGGCAAGTAAGAGTATCGGTTCAACCAGGAGAGAAACCCCCCAAGTCAATCCGAATAAAATCGCTCTACCCCATGTTGGCTTAAAAAAGAGTAATAATAGGACATAAAAAGCAATAGCAGTGAAAAATGTTGTAAAAATTGCTGGAGAAATTTGTTTGCAAAAATAAATAAGAGGCGGATAGAACGCAATAAATAAGCCGGTCAGAAGGCTGACTGGCGAATCATAGAAACGCAGTGCGATCTTGCCCCACAAATAGATGAGCAGAGCCGAAAGAAAGGCTTGCGATAACTCTACTCCAAGAAAAGGCAAGGGAATTTTCAACCACAACCAAGTAGCCAGAAACAGAGGATAAATGGGAACGTTGAGTGCTGTTGGCCCTTCAGGGCCAAGCCAACCTCCTCCGACAAACCCCTTACCTGCAACGAGGTTTCGGGCAACCACTCCGTATTCCGCAGTGAGTGGCTCACGATAGTCATCAAGTGCAAATATGGCGGCTATACGTATGGTCAGTCCTATGATGGTAAGCAGCCATAGTATCTGATTTTCTCTTCGCAAATTCTCAGTCAACATGGGAATTTGCTTCCTCATATGTGTACCTAGTGCTTCCGAAGAGATCAGGAGGCCCTCGACCAACGAGGTGGCGAAGCGGTCGGCTGGGAGCGCTTGTTGGCTGCACATCGCCGACAGGCGCAAGACTCCACCGCCCGCACGCTCGCCCTTTCTCTGATGACAAAACACCACAGCCATCACACCCGACAGCTTGATCGCACACCGCCAGACAAAGTGCAACAGCCAAAAGGCCCGCTGACCCTCCTGCACCACCCCAGACAAGGAGGCAGTGAGCAACACCCCACCGCCCGCCCGCCAGCCCACCCCAGAGCCGGGGGAAATGCCCACGAGCGGAAGCCCCACACCCTGACAGCGACCTGCCCGGCAAACCGAGCCTGCCCTCCGCACCCCAGGCCAGGCCAACCACGCCCAAAGCCAGCGACCCGCTCAAGGACCGTCGCGGGCGGTGACAGCGGGCAAGACGCCTCGGCCATCACGTCCACAGCCCGCAAGCCACCTGCCCAGGCCAGACCCCGCGCCAGGCGAGGCCGTCCACCAGCCCCAGGCACGCGTGTTTTCTTGTCAAAGTTCCATCCATTTGCGGCTAACGGCCAAGCTCAGCCGCCCGCCGAAGCGCCAGCCGAGGCGGGTCGGCTGGAGCGGATGTTAGGCGGTGTCACCCTTTTCTGATTTGGTTGCTCGGCGTCGGATGCGTACGGCTCCCGGAGTAATCACCGTGAAGGCTTGTTCCATCTCGTCGCCGTGCGCGGCCAGGGCAAAGGCCACGATCTCCGCCTTGCGACTCGGAGAGATACCGGCCAGCCGAACAAGGATGACCCCTCTCGCTATCCGTCGCTGACGAAATACAAGCTCACCAAAGTCCTTGTCCGCCGTGAGCAATATAGCCCCTTCCCGATTCGCCAGGTCCAGGACAACCTCGTCAGAAATCCCGGGCTCCATCTCGGCGACATACCATACCCGATGGCCGCTTTGACGCAACCGTTCCACGACAGGACGGTCCACCCCTTCATCGGCCAGAATCTTCACGTCGACACCTCGATGGGATACACCACATCAGCTCGCAAGGCCTCGGCGGCAAAGGCGAGGGCCGCTTGAATGGCCTCTCGTGTCAGCCGGGGATGGGCTTCGAGCAGATCCTCCATCGTCTCACCGGCAGCCAGCTTTTCCAAAATGAGTTCTACGGTGATCCGGGTTCCCACGATCACCGGTTTCCCCATCATTACCGAGGGATTGGAGACAATCCATTCCCTCCACGTTTTCATCGCTTGCCTCCTTGCTCACCGGGAAGATAGCCGCCTAACAACCTGCGCTTCAGCCGTCCACGTAGCGGAGCGAAGCGGATCATGTCGGCTGGGAGCGCTTGTTGGCTGCACATCGCCGATGGGCACAAGACTCCACCGCCCGCACGCTCGCCCCTTCTCCGCTGGCAAAATACCCGTACCATTACACCCGACAGACTTTATAGCACAACGGTGGGCAGAGTGCAACGGCTCAAATGCCCGCCAGCATTCCCATACCCCGCCAGGCAAGAGACATCGCGGGCAAGACCCCACCGCTCACCAGCCGGCCCGCTCCGGAGACCAGGGAGATGCCCATGAGCGGAAGCCCCACACCCGGACAACCGCTCATCAGCCGCGCGGACTTCGCCATCAGCGTGGCATGCAGGCCAACCACTTCAGGCAAGGCCCTCCTCAGGTGACGCCCAGGCTCAGCCGCCCGCCGGAGCACCAGCGGAGGCGGGTCGGCTGCAGCAGGCGTTAGCCGCCACTACTCTCCATTCGCTTCCAACCCAGGAAGAAAACTCGCCCAACTTCCCTGGACCATCCCAGATCATTCTGTGCATCAAAGGTCTGAACATCCGTAAAGCCCGTTGCTTCCAGGGCGGAGCGGATTTCCAACTCCGAATAGCATCGTTGAAGAAGGGTTACGTCATAGCGACGCCATACGTCATCCTCTAATCGGAAGAGGGTAATGGCCGTTCGCCCGACCCTCTCTTCCTCATCAAAACTCGCGCGGACAACACAAACATGGTCGTCTTCCACCATGCCAAAAGAACCCCGCCAGCGAGCTTTGTATCCTTGTTCCATGTTCAGATCAAAGAGGAACAGGCCACCTTGTTGCAGACAGGCATACACATTTCGGAAAACGCGGGACAATTCCTCCAGGCTCATAATGTGATTCAGGCTGTCATAGGTGGATACAACGGCGTGATAGACGGCTGGCAAGCTAAAGGTACGAGCATCTTCGACAATAAACTCCACATCTGGAGCGTTTATGCGGGCCAGGCGAATCATTTCTTCAGAGCCGTCTATGCCTGTGACTTGATAACCCCGTTGCGCGAGCGCCTGGGCCAGTTGTCCGGTCCCACAACACAGATCAAGGATGCGTGCTCTCGATGGGAGATGAGGCAGCAGCAGGCTTTCCAGAACAGGGAGGAAGCGCCGCGCCGAATCAGTTCCCCAATACTTGTTGTAAATCCAGGCAAACGTATCATAGTCCGTATAGCGAGCTGTCATCTGGGCCTCCCAAGGCGGTGGCATCTAACGGTCTGCGCTCCACCGGCGGCAAGCCGGGCCCCGGGTTTCGGGAAACGCCCGCTGGATCTGCTCGCCCAGCGAATCCGTGTTGCAGACCGCTAAGGAAGGCGGCATACCGTGCGAAAAGTCCAGCGGGTTCGCCACATCGATCAGAATCTTCCCCCTGAGGTTCGCTTCCCCCGCCATCCGCAGCGCCCGCAGGGAAGCAACTCCAGCGGTGCAATTGAAGAGAATCTCTCCAAATGCGGCGGCATCGGCAAAGGTCCCGTGCGACGCCCGCGGGCCATTGGCCGCTACCCATTGGGCGGCCTTCTCATTCTCTGCCGTGCGCGAGCCCATGCGCACCTCGTGCCCAAGCTGGATGAGCTTCGAACCGATCGTCTGTCCGACCGTGCCCGTGCCGAGGATCCCGATGTTCATTGTGCACTCCTTTCGTTAGCTGCCCAACGGCCTTGAGATAAGCCTTTGAGATAAGCCGCCCGGCCAGCGCTTCAATAGTTGCATGAACCCGATTTGCCGCGGCTGGCCGGCTCCATCGAGTGGTTCGGCGGTGCAGATCAGCCGGGGCAGTTCAGGATCGCAGGCCGAGCCAACCGAAGACTATCCCTGGGAGCAGGACGAGAGTTGGGATCCAGAAGATGGGCGGAAGGTCGCCGAACCGAATGGAGATGCCCGCGTTCAAGTAGGGCTTGAAAATGAGAAACCAGTAAGGGAGAACGACCAGCCCCGCCAGGACGAGGGTTGCGAACGCCCACACTTGGTGCTGGCGAAGGCCAAACCATGTAAGAGAGACGATGAAGAGGCCTATTATGACGAGTGATCCGCCAGCGTTGGTCAGGAATAGCGTGCGGAACATCGCCAACTCCTTGTTCCTATCCAGCAGCTCGGACGGCGTTGCCCCAAAGAGCTGGCTGTCGGTTTGTTGCGAGATGAAGATGGCGCTACGTCCGAATTCTGAATTGACAAAGATTGGCGTGAGTGTCCCGATCAACAGATGAACAACTCCTGACACCAGAAAGCAAATCACACTCACCCCGAGTGGGGATGCCCAGTGAAACGTGGCTGCAGTCTGGGATTGATCCATGGTAGGCTCCTTTGGTCGAGAGTCTCCCTTGCCCGGTCCGCCTGACGCTTTTCAGGCCGCGGTTCACCCCGTTCGAACGGGGGCCTCAGTTCCGCACTTCACACGCTATCCTGAGCCGAGGGCAAGCGCTGGCCGAGCAACCGGCCGAGCGGCCCCAGCACGGCATAGGTCAACCACTGGACCCATACTGGCGGCCGCGTGACGCGCACGGTCGACCAGAACGTCTGTCCGAACACGCCGAGAAGCAGGACCGGCGGCATCCCACTCCGGCTCAACCGCCCCGCCTGTGCGAGGCCGAAGAGAGCCTCGAAGAAGGTTTCCGTGTTCAGGGCCGGCTCGAATTCCTGCCGGTACTCGGCGGGCTCGCTGCCCTCAACCCAGAAGTGGTGCGGCGTACCCGGCGGGATGCTGACTTCCTCACCAGCGGCCACGACGCGCTCCAGGCCGGCAATGCGGAACCGTAGCGCGCCGCGACGCACCGCGAACCGATTGGTCTGGTACGGGTGCACATGCTCGGGCTCGCGTTCCGGGCTGGGCGGACTCACACACTCGAGAACGAGCCGCGCACCGGCGGACGCGCTAGCGGTTTCAACGAACCGGACGCGTTGCCCGGTCCGGGGGTTTACGATCTCCTGTCCGATCTGTGCCATGTCGCATCCACCTCCTTAGAAGTTGTGGCATCGGGTTTGCGCCCAACGCTCCGGTTCAGCGGCGGCGCGCAGCGGCGTCCGCTGCAACCGGTTGTTAGACTGCCATCTTCTCAGCCCCGCCGCGCAGCGTCAATGGCGGCCACGTCAATCTTCTTCATCGTCATCATCGCGGTGAAGGCGCGACGCGCCTCCTCACCGCCGGCGGCGAGCGCCTCGGTCAGCGTGCGTGGAATGATCTGCCAGTTTACACCCCAGCGGTCTTTGCACCAACCGCATTCGCTCTCGCGCCCGCCGTTGCCGATGAGCGACATTTAAGATTTAACTATCCTCCCGCGGCGTCATGGCCTCGGTAGGTGGCGGTCTAACGGCACCGAGCTTAGCCGCGCCGCCGTAGGCGGCGGCTGGAGCGCGTTGTTAGGCCGCGACCTCATTGCGGTGCTTTCGGCGCGCGTGCAGGCACCGGGAGCCCTCCAACGAAGGCGCGGATGAGCGCGTTGACTCGCTCCGGCGATTCCCAGCCGGACAGGTGAGCTGTCCCCTCGATAATCTCGAAGCGCGCTCCTGGAATGAGGGCGGCCTCGGCGCGGGCTTCTTCGACGGGATAGAGGGGATCGCAATCGCCGGCGAGCACGAGTGTGGGCGCGCGGACGGAGGATAGCGACGGACGGAGCTGGGGGCGATCGAACATGGCGCTCGCGGCGCATCGCGCAAAGCCGGCGCGCTCGGCGGCGCGCATGGCGCGCTGTACCTCCAGGTAGCGATCTGGGGCACCGGCACGCGTTTCGGGCGCGACCATGGTTGAAAATATCGCGTTCGCCATACGGCGCGGGCCGAGCGTGACCAACAGCCAGTGGGTCATACGCAGCTTGAGCCGATTGATGCCGGCCCACTCGTGGAACGGGCAGTTCATGAGGACGAGGGCGACGATCCGGTCCGGCTGGGTAATCGCGAGCTGCGTGGCAACCATACCGCCCCACGCGTTGCCGACGATGATGGCGCTCGGCGCACGACACGCGTCCATCAGCTCGCCGAGGGCGACGGCCGTGGCTTCCAGCCTGAACCGAGCAGGCGGTGCTGGCGTCCTGCCGTGGCCGGGCGGGTCGACCACGAGCACGCGGTGATCGCGAGCCAACTCTTCGGCCTGCGGGCGGAGCGAGGTGCCGTCGCAGAACAGGCTGGGCCACATCACGACCGGTGGACCGCTGCCTGTCTCATCTACGTAGAGCGGACCGAGTGAGGTAGGCACATTGGACATGGGATCCTCCTTTGGGTGCATGTGTCGACAAGTTGGCCTCACCCTTCGCATCAGTTGCGACGCCGAGTGCATGGAGGTTTCTCAAGATAGACCGGCTACCAGATGATCTATACCCACGTCCTGCAGCGCGGCGGCCTGGTCGTCCGTTCCCCGCTGGATATAAGGGGCAAATGGCCATGGAAAGGCCCCGTCCGGAGAGGGCAGACGGTGGAGGGGTGGAGGGAGAAGATGCAGGAGCGGTTGTATGGAAGCCCTGAGCCCTCCGAGCCGATAGAGTTCTTTTTATTTAAAGAAACCATTTTAATTATACCCCGGATACTCGATTTGTCAAATTTCATTCGATAGTGAACCTGGCTCCCTTTGTCATGTTTTTCATACCTTTTCCCTCTACACCTCTGCATCTTCGTTGCCCCCGCTTTCTGCACCCCCCTGGAGCCCCTTGCAGGCGGGTATGGGCGCGGGTCGGCGTGACCGGGAAAAACCCTGTCCCTTCCCCAGGCGAACCGGATCGGGAATGAAAGGGGCGGGGCCGTGCATACGCGCATCGGATCGCCGGATGGCTGGCGCTGGGATGCCCGGGAGGCCCAGGTTCAGGGGCCACTGGGTCCCTGGAAGAAGAAGCCCGGCGGATCGGATCCCGGGATAGAAACGGTGGTGAACGCTGACCCGGGTTATGGTATATTTTAGGGTGACACCACCACAGACCTTCGGGTAGCCTGTGATCCCCACCGTCCCACACGCCTGCGGATGAAGGTCTCCGACGCCCAGCGCATCACCGGCAGGCAGGAGCGGGACACCGGGAACGAACCGGCCATCGTCCCCTTCGCCCGGCAACGGTGGGAGGCTTCCACCACATCCCGGAAGGAGGCATCGCGGATGCCCGATCTCGAGCGTGTGGAACAGGTCCCCCTGGCGCCTCATAACCTGGAGGCGGAAGAGGCGGTCCTGGGCGCTGTGCTCCTGGATCCGGAGCTCATGCATACCCTGGCGACCATGTTGCGGCCGGAGGACTTCTTCCTGGAGAAGCATCGCTGGATCTGGGAGGCCTACCTGGCCCTGCACGATCGCCGGGAGGCGATCGACCCGGTCACGGTGGCCGATGAGCTGGAGCGCCAGGGACGCCTCCAGGAAGTCGGCGGGCGGGGCTTCCTGATCGGCCTGGCCGCGCGGGTCCCCACCACGGTGCACGCGATGGATTACGCCCGCCTGGTGGAGCGGGATTCGATCCGTCGGCGCCTGCTGGAGGCTGCCACCCAGATCGCCCGGATGGCCTATGAGGATGCCCACGGCGATGTGGATGAGCTGCTGGATCGAGCGGAAGCCGCCCTCTTCGCTGTAGCTCAGCGCCGCCTGATCCGCGATGTCCAATCCATCCGGGATCTGCTGCGAACCTATTATGAGCACATCGAGTATCTCTATGAGCATCGCGGGGAACCCCTGGGGATCCCCACAGGGTTCCGGGATCTGGATCGGCTGCTGGGGGGCCTGCAGCGTTCGGATCTGGTGATCGTGGCCGCCCGGCCGGGGGTGGGCAAAACCTCCCTTCTGCTCTCCTTCGCCCTGAACGCCGCCAAACGTTACCGGCAACGGGTCGCCATCTTCTCCCTGGAGATGTCCGCCGAGCAGGTCGTCCATCGCCTGGTGGCTCAGGAAACCGGGATCGAGGGCCAGCGCCTGCGCCTGGGGGAGCTGCGGGAGGACGAATGGCCGCGCTTCGTCCACGCGGTGAGCGCGCTATCGGAGCTGCCCATCTGGATCGATGACACACCGGCCATCTCCGCCATGCAGCTGCGGGCGAAGGCACGCCGGCTTTACGCGGAGCACGGGCTGGATATGCTGATCGTGGACTACCTGCAGCTGATGACCGCCGATATCCGGGCGGAGAACCGGGTGCAGGAGATCTCTTACATCTCCCGCGCGCTGAAGAGCCTGGCCCGGGAACTCAACATCCCGGTGGTGGCGGCCTCCCAGCTCTCCCGCGCCGTCGAACAGCGTCACGATAAGCGCCCGATCCTGGCGGATCTCCGCGAAAGCGGAAGCATTGAGCAGGACTCCGATGTGGTGATCTTCATCTACCGGGATGAGATTTATAATCCGGACACGGACCGCAAGAACATCGCGGAGATCATTGTGGCCAAACATCGGAACGGCCCGCTGGGGACGGTTGAGCTGTATTTCCGGCCTTCCCAGGCCCAGTTCATCGATCTGCACAAGCAGGAGATCCGGCTGTGAAGGACCAGGGGGGGAAGAAAACGTTCTCCGGCTTTCCATCGGGCAGGGCCCGCACGGTGCCGATCCCGGAGGCCTTCTTCACGGAATTGCTCCCGCAGATCGATCACCCCGGGGAGCTGCGGGTCACGCTGGCCTGCCTCTATCACCTGGCCCGCCGGAGCGGGCCGCTGCGCTACGTCCGACGATCGGAGCTGGAAACGGACCCCGCCCTGACCAACACGCTCTCCACCGCCGAGATCCGGGAGGGCCTGAACCGGGCGGTGGCCCGAGGGACGCTCCTGCACGTCCGTCTGGAGGAGGACGGACGGACCGATGATCTGTATTTCCTCAACACCCCCAGGGGGCGCATGGCTTACGAAGCCATCCGCCGGGGGGATCGCCCCCCCAGCCTGGACCTGGGGGAGTCGGCGGTGCTGGTGGCCGATCGCCCGAACCTCTTCGCGCTCTATGAGCAAAATATCGGGCTGCTGACCCCGCTGATCGCTCAGGAGCTGGAGGAGGCTGCGAAGACCTACCCGGCGGAATGGATCGAGGAAGCCATCCGGATCGCGGTCTCCCGCAACGTCCGGCGCTGGTCCTATGTCCGCCGGATCCTGGAACGATGGGCCGCGGAAGGTCGGGACACGGGAGGGATGGATGAAACGCATCGGCGACGTGTGGTCGAGTCGTGGAAAAAGCTCCAGCGTTGACGAAAAGCCGCAGGGAGAAGAGGCGACGCGCCCCGAACCCTCTTCCCCCGTTTCGGGGATCTCTTCCGGAGCGACCCCCGCGGAAGAGGGTGCTGTCCCCCAGGCCGGGGCGGGTCTCGAGGCCTGCCCCCACTGCGGGGGGCTGGGGTATGTCTCCTACGATGTGCCCCCCGGCCACCCTCTGTTCGGTCGGGCAGTGCCCTGTGTATGCCAGGCCGAACGACAGGCGGCGGAGCTCCGCCAGCGGATCCGCTCCACCAGCCCCCTGCGGGTGCTCCAGGATAAGCGCTTTGAGACCTTCCTCCCCGATGGGCTCGGGCTGCCCCCCGACCGGGCTCGAAGCCTCCGGCGGGCCTGGGAACGGGCACAGGCCTTCGCGGAACGTCCGGAGGGATGGCTGGTGCTGCGCGGGGGAACGGGATGCGGCAAAACCCATCTGGCCGCGGCCATCGCCCATCGCCTCCTGGAACGGGGGGTGCCGGCCCTCTTCGTCCATGTGCCGGATCTCCTGGACGAACTGCGGGCGACCTTCCATCCGGAAGCCGAAAGCTCTTACGAGGAGCGATTCTGGGAGCTGCGGGAAGCCCCCGTGCTGATCCTGGATGACCTGGGCGCCCAGCAGAGCACGCCCTGGGCCCAGGAGAAACTGTTCCAGCTCCTGGACTGGCGCTACAACGCTCGCCTTCCGACCGTGATCACGACCAATCTCCCCCTGGAAGCCTTCGAGCCCCGCCTGCGCTCCCGGCTTCAGGATTCCCGCCTGGTGGAAGTCGTCGTGATCCTCGCGCCGGACTTCCGGCGGGGCACGCCCTCCACCGGGCCGGATCTGAATCTTCTTCCATTGTTACGGGAAATGACCTTCGAAACCTTCCGGGATCGGCCGGAGCTCTCCCCCCGTGAGCGGGACAATTTGCGGGAAGCGCTCCGGATGGCCCGGGCTTACGCCGAGAACCCCCATGGCTGGCTGGTCCTGGCCGGCCCATACGGCTCCGGCAAGACCCATCTGGCCGCCGCCATCGCCCACGTCGTCGCCTCCCGGGGGATCCCCGCCCTCTTCGTGGGGGTGCCGGATCTCCTCGACTGGCTGCGGGCCGCTTTCCACCCGAAAAGCGACCAGCCCTATGACCAGCGCTTCGACGAAGTGAAACTGGCGCCGTTCCTGGTGCTGGATGATCTGGGAACCGAGAGCGCCACCCCCTGGGCGCGGGAGAAGCTGTATCAGCTCCTCAACTATCGCTATCTGGCCGGGGCGCCCACGGTGATCACCACGGCGACCCCGCTGGAACATCTGGACGCACGGATCGCCGCGCGATTGAGCGATGAGACCCGGGTGACCGTGATCACCCTGGATCTCCCCCCCTACCGCACCCCGCTCCGGCGCCGCGAGCCCCGTCCCATGGGACGGGAGCCATGAGCGCCGGCCCGAAGCAGCCTGCAAAGCCACCCGCCCCATCCCCAACGCTTTATGAAAGCTCTGGACGCCATTCTCGGAGCGGACCATCCGGGCGAGTTGCATTAAAATAGAAGCCACGCTACATCACGGGCCTTCCCCGGGGAGCTTTTGGGGGTCGCCCGGGGTGCCGATGAATTTCACCAGGAGGTCAGACGGAATGTCGCCTGCACGTCCGAGAACGCGCCCTTCCCTGGGAGGATCCTTCCCGAAGTGGATCCCCGGGCTGGGGGCCATTGCGCTCCTGGCCCTGCTCGGGGTGGGTCTGTGGATGGTTCAATCCACCCAGGCCGCCTGTGAAACCGTCACGGCCCAGCAACCCTTCCAGAGCCCCACGTTCCAGCTCGCCCCCGCAGATCCCGCCCAGAGCGTGCGGGTGGCGGTCTGGCCGCTGACGGAACCGGACGCTTCGCTTCGGGAAGCGTTGAACCGCCTGCCCCCGACCCTGAAGCCGGTGGGGCCGTATTATCGACTGCGCTTCTGCGGCGAGGTCCGCACGCCGCTGCGCCTGACCGTGTATATTCCGGACGGCCTGGATCCGTGGACGATCGCGGATGTGTGGGGCTGGACCGGGCAGGGGTGGACGTGGATCGGCGGGGAACTGGAGGAATCCCAGGGCCTTCTGAGCGGCGAAACCCATACTGCCCCACGCGATGTCATCGTCACGGCCGCGCAGGTCCCCGTTCCCGCCTTCGGGGCGATTCAGGAGGCGGGGATCGCTCCGGATGCCCGGGCGCTGGAGGTCGTGAACGAGGTGAGCGTGGCGGGGCTAACCCTGGGCCTGGGCGGCCGCCTGATGGGGGATGTGAACGCCCTTCCGCCGCCGGACCCCCAGGGGCGCTACGTCACGTGGCTGCTGGTGCGGAACTACCTCCCGGGCGGAGCGCCCAACACGGCGGCCCTGGCCGCCCTGCTGGCGAATCCTTCCGTCTATCAGGCGCATATCGAAGAGATCCTCAACATCCTCCAGGCCCGCAACTATAACGGCGTCCTGGTCGATTATCGCGGCCTCACGGCGGATCAGCAGCACGCCTTCATGGATTTCCTCAGCCGGCTCAGCCAGGCGCTCCACGAGCAGGGGAAGGTGCTGGCCGTCGCGGTTCCCCTTCCCCTACCCGGGGAGCGGGGCCGTTTCCTCACCGGCGGCTACGATTGGAAGCAGCTGGGCCGTCTGGCGGACGTCCTTTACGTGGAAGCTCCCGATGATCCCACCGCTTATGTCCCGGGCGGGCTGGTCGAGCAAAGCCTGCGATGGCTGATCGGCCAGGTGAACCGCTATCAGCTGCAGCTGGTGGGGCCGGGCCTGGCCGTGGACCTGGGTCCTTCCGGCGCGCGGTTCATTTCCTTTGATGAGGCCGTAGCCCATCTGGGCCGTCTGGAGCCCTCAGGGCCGCTGACCCTCACGGCGGGCATCACCCTCACCCTCGCCCCCTCCACTGCCGCTCAGGATCTTCAATTCCTGGCTGAGGCAGGTGTTTACCGTTACCAGTATCTCGATGAGGCCGGGCAGCTCCACACGGTCTGGATGCCCACGACAGGCCTCCTCGATCGCCAGCTGTCCCTCATCCAGACGTATCGGCTCCGGGGGCTGACCCTGCGAGGGCTGCTCGGCGGAGGCACCGCGCCGGGCACCGTAGAGGCTCTGCAGGCCTACCGCCAGAGCGGCCAGGCTCCGGGTCTCTCCGCGATGGAATGGGTCTGGCGGATCACCGGGCCGGACGGCCAGGTGGTGGCCGAGATCGCCCGCCCCCTGGTGGATGGACGCGCGGAATGGTCCCCGCCTGAGGCGGCGAACGGCCCCTTCCATATCACGTTGATCCTGCGCGCCGGCCCCCGCGAGAAGGCCCAGGGAGAGACCACCGGCGTCGTGGCGACCGGGACGCCCGTTCCTACCCCTACCCCAACCCGCCCGCTGGCGCCGACCCGGACGCCCGGGCCCAGCCCCACGCCGGGCCCTTCCCCGACGCCCCGGCCGACGAACACGCCACGCCCCCGCCCTATTGGCGGCGGCTTTGAACTGGGCGGTCACGTGGACAGCTTCTCCCGGCCGGATCTCATGCGCTACGCCGGCATGACCTGGGTTAAGCGCCAGGTCCGCTGGTCCCCGGGCCAGGATCCGAGCAGCGTCGCCGGGTTGATCCAGCAGGCCCATGCCAACGGCTTCAAGATCCTCCTGGGCATCGTGGGCTTCCCGGAGCAGATGGGAACCCCCAATCCGGGTTACTTCGACGCCTTCGCCCAGTTCCTGGGCGGCGTGGCGGCCCTGGGGGCGGATGGGATCGAAGTCTGGAATGAGCAGAACATCGACCGGGAATGGCCGACCGGCCACATCGATCCGGTGAGCTACACCGATATGCTGCGGCGAGCTTACAACGCCATCAAGAGCCGCAACCCGGGGACCATGGTGATCAGCGGGGCCCCGGCCCCGACCGGCGCGGAGGGCGCTTTCGGCTCCCATCGGGTGTGGAACGATGATCGCTATGTGGCCGGGATGGCCGCCGCGGGCGCGGCAAATTACGCCGATTGCATCGGCATCCACTATAACGAGGGGATCGTCCCGCCGGATTGGACCAGCGGCGATCCCCGGGACAATTACTACACGCGCTATTTCTGGGGGATGGTGAACACCTACTGGAACGCCTTCGGCGGCGCGCGCAAGCTCTGCTTCACCGAGCTGGGCTATCTTTCGGATGACGGATACCCGCCGCTGGAGGCGGTGGCGCCCTCCTTCGCCTGGGCGAAGGACGTAACGGTCCAGCAGCAGGCGGAATGGCTGGCCCGGGCCGCGCAGCTCTCCGCCCAGAGCGGGAAGGTGCGATTGATGATCATCTGGAACGTGGATTTCAAGAACTACGGGGCGGATCCCATGGCCGGCTATGCGATCATCCGGCCGGATGGCTCCTGCCCCGCCTGTGAGACGCTGCATCAGGTGATGGGAGGGCGTTAACCGTTCCGCACTGTCGGGCGGTCAACGGCTCCTGCGGGGGGCGCCTTCAGCGCCCCCCGCAGGCCCGGGGTCCTCCAGGCCCCAGGGAAAGCGCTTCGGCCTTTCCGGGCTCGAGCCCGAGGGCATCACGCTGAGCTGCGATCTCGGCTGCTCAAGGAGGACGCGCGGTTGAATCCAACCATTCGCCGCTGGATCCTGCGACTGGCTCTCATCCTGGTCGCTCTGGAGATGGGCATCCTGGGCTTCGCCCTGTGGCGATCCGCCACCCCCCCGCCGGAGATCTCCCCCACCCCTTCTGCAACCTCCCCCGCGCCATCGCCGACTCCGCGCTCCAGCCCCGAACCGTTCATCATCGGAGTCCAGGTGCACGGGTATGTGGGGGACCCGCGGGATACCCTTCGGGTGGTCCGTCAGGTAGGGTTCCCCTGGGTGAAGCAGCAGGTCCTCTGGTCGATGCACGAACCGGAGCCCGGCCGCTACGATTGGGGCATCCTGGAGGGATTTCTGATCGTCTCCGAGCTGGAGAACGTGAAGGTGGTGCTGAGCGTGGTCACCGCGCCGGAGTGGAGCCGGCGGGAAGGGGGGATCCATGGGCCGCCGGATCGCCCGGAGGATCTCGCCCGATTTCTCCGGACGCTGATCCGCCGGCATCGCGGGCGGATCCATGCGATCGAGGTCTGGAACGAACAGAACCTGAAACGGGAATGGCAAACCGCCCGGGGATTACGCCCGGAGGATTACGTGGAGCTGCTTCGGGCAGCTTACACGACCATCAAGGCGGAGGATCCCGGGATCATGGTGATCAGCGGGGCGCTTTCCCCCACCGGGATCGACGATGGGGTGAACGCGGTGGATGATTTCCGCTACCTGCAGGGAATGGTGCAGGCGGGTTTGCTGAACTACGCGGATTGCGTCGGGGTTCACCACAATGGTTACAATATCGGCCCGGATGTCCTGGCGGAGGAGGCCCCTCACCTGCCGGAAGCCCGGACCGCCCGCTTTCGGGGCCCCTTTGACCATCCCCACCATAGCTGGAGCTTCCGGTCGACGCTCTGGGGCTACCGGGAGATCATCGGGAATGCGAAGCCGCTGTGTGTCACGGAATTCGGATGGGCATCCGCGGAGGAATATGGAACGGCACCGCCCGGTTTCGAATTCGCCCTGGACAATTCCCTGGAGGAACAGGCCCGATGGATCGTTGAGGGATTTGAGCGGATGCACGCCTGGGGATTCGTTCGAATGGCGATCCTGTGGAACCTGGATTTCGGGCCGAAAGGGTTCGGGCCGGAGCGGGATGATAACGTGCTTTATAGCATCCTGGACACACGAGGGGTTCCGCGCCCGGCGTTCAGCGCGCTGCAGGCCTACCTCGCCGGGCTCCGCACGAAGGGTCATTGATCCGGAGCTCCATACAACCGGAACCGCATGACGATGCGTTAAAATTAAAAGGTGCGACGCTGAGGACGTGCCCCACCCGCATCGATCATCCCCTCCTGGAGGCTTCAGCGGTGGGGCGGCTGCCTCGCTTTCATCGCCCGGACCGCGGGGGAGCCGGACCGGAGGGGCTATCTCGCCTTCCTTACGCCAAACCCAGCGGCCCACGTCCCGAGCATGAAAAACGCGAAGAGGTCCCGGCTGGGGCACCTGTTAAGAGAAAGGAGGATCCCGATGCCGTCGGTGGAAACCCTGCTGGCCCATCTGAAGGATGAGGCAACCCCGCTTTCGATCGCCCGCCTGTACTGGCTCTCCGATCTGAGCGATGAGGAGCTCGCCCGGGTCGCTCAGGTCTGGCTCACGATATCGCCAGCCCGACGCCGGGCGATCATGAGCCATCTGGTGGATCTCAGCGAAGAGAACCTGGTGGCGGACTTCGGCCGCGTCTTCCGCATGGCCCTGAGCGATCCGGATCCGGAAGTGCGGGCGATGGCCATCGACGGGCTGTGGTATGAGGATCTGGACCTTCAATTGATGCGACGGCTCTTCGAGCTTTTCGAGAAAGATCCCGCCGCGGAAGTCCGCGCCCGTGCCGCCATCGGCCTGGGGCGCTACTTCTATAACGCCTGCATCGTGGAACAGATCCCGCTCTCCGCCGTGCGGCCGGCCATCGATGCGCTGCGCCAGGCCTTCTATAACCTCGAGGAACCCCTGGAGGTGCGGCGGCGCGCGCTGGAGGCCCTGGGGAACACCCTGGAGCCCGACCTCCCCCAGATGATCGAACGGGCCTACGCCGATCCGGATGAGCGGATGAGGATCAGCGCGATCTTCGCCATGGGACGGACGGGAGAGGCCCGGTGGGCACCCTACGTTATGGAGGCGCTGCGCAGCCCCAGCCCGGCCGTGCGCTATGAGGCCGTGGTCGCAGCCGGCGAGATCGGGATCAAGGAGGCGGTTCCCATCCTGGAGCGATTGATTGAAGAAGGGGATGCGGAAATCCAGGAGGCGGCCATCTGGGCCCTGGGGGAGATCGGAGGCCCGCGGGCTCGCGAGATCCTGACGGAAATCGCCCAGGGGGAGGACGAGGATCTGGCCGCGCTGGCCGAGGAGGCGCTGGAGGAGCTGGAGCTGCTGGAGGGCGCGGAGACGTTCATGCCGCTCCTGGAGATGGACCTGGAGGCCGAAGAGGAGGAAGCGGAGGACTGGCTGATGTGGTGGGAAACCCAACGGATGGGCCTGGAGGAGCTGGAAGAAGAGGAGGAAGAGGAAGAAGAGAATGAGGATGAGGGAGAGGAAGATCCGGATCACAGGCGGCACAACCGGCGCTGATCACAGGAGCGCTCGCAGGTGATCTTCCGCCTCGTCCCCGAGATCTTTTTCCACGACCTCACGCCGGTTCTCCTGGCGATCGCAGCGGGCTGGCTGGCAGGGCGCTGGCTGAAGATCCCCCCCCATCCCGTGGCGCGCATTTCGTTTTACATCCTCAACCCTACCCTGGTTTACATCTCCCTCACCCGCTCCGATATCACGGGAGGGGAACTGGCGCGCTTCCTGGGGTTTGCCATCTCCGTCCCTTTCGCCGCCGGCGGTCTCGGGCTCCTGCTCAGCCTCGCCCTGAGGCTCTCCGCATCGGAACGGACCGCCCTGATGCTGACGGCGATGTTTGTCAACGCGGGAAGCTACGGACTGGGGGTGGTTCAGCGGGCCTTCGGCGAAGCCGCCCTCGCCCGGGCGGTGCTTTATTTTATGACCAACAACATCCTTCTGAACACGCTCGGCGTGCTGATGGCCGTGCGCACCGGCGGCCGGACCGGTTGGAGGTCCATGCTCGTCCTTCCCAGCTTCTATGCCGCTTTGCTGGCCGCCCTGGTGCGCCTCAGCGGATGGACACCCCCGGAGCCCATCGAGGCCGGGATCGCCACGCTCAGCCGGGGCGCGATCCCGGTCCTCCTGCTCGTGCTCGGTCTGGAGCTGGCCCATATCCAGCTGGAGGACCGGTGGTTTGTAATGGGTCTGGGGACCTTCCTGCGTTTAGCGGTGATCCCGCTGGCGGCCATCCCCCTGGCTCACCTCTGGGGGCTGGAAGGACCGGCCCGACAGGCCGGGCTGCTGGAGAGCGCCATGCCGGCCGCCATCTCCAACGTGGTGATGGCCATGGAATTCGGGGTCTACCCCCGCACCATCGCCGGGATCATTTTCCTGTCCACCCTGCTCAGTCCGCTCACCCTCAGCCTGTGGATCGCCTGGTTACGGGGATGAACGCAGTCTGTTCCCCTCCGGGGGCTTTTGAGGTCATCCGGAAGCCGATACGTCCCAGAACCCCGCAGGCCAATGGGGATGAAACATGATCGGGAGCGTTCCTGGTTTCCTCGGAAAATTCAGGGTTCGTGGAGCCAGTCCCTCCGGATGGATCGCGCTGGGGCTTCTGGGGCTTCTGACGCTCTCTCCCCCTCTTGAGGTTGAGACGCCCCTTCCGGCCCGGGTGGAGCTGGATTATACCTTCGGTCAGCGTATGCGTTTCATCCTGGAGCTTGAAAGCCCGCTCCCCATCGCCGAGGCGATTCTTTACTACACCCTTCCCGGCACCGAACTCCCCCAGCGGGTGCGCGTGATCCCGGGATCCCAGGACCCCGCTCAGATCACTTACGAACGGGACCTCCGCCGGGACCCCCTGCCGCCTTTCGTGCCGCTCACGTTCTGGTGGGAAGTCCAGGATCGGGAGGGGCGCTGGTGGTCGACCGAGCGGCGGACGGTTCGATATCTGGATAACCGGGTGGCCTGGCACACGATCTCTACGGGCCCTCTCCGGCTTTACTGGCATGCCGGGGATCCCGGACTGGCCCGGGCGGTGCTGGAGCTGGCCCGTCAGAGCCTGGACCGGATCGGCAGGCCATTGGGCTATCGAGCGTCGGAGCCCATCGAGCTGTTCTGGTATGCCGACCGCGAGCTGGCCCAGGCGGCGTTTCGGCTGGCAGGGCTGGAGATCGGAGGGGAGGCTCGCCCTCGCTGGCGGGCCGTGATTCTGATCGCCTCCGCCGATGAAGCCGGTCTGGAGAGCCTTCGCCGCCTCATTCCCCATGAACTCACCCACGTGATCCTGGACGATCTGTCGGGGGGGCAGCCCCTCCCCGCGTGGCTGGATGAAGGCTGGGCCTTGCTGAACGAAGGCTGGCCGGACCCGGCGCTGTTGCGCGCCCTTCGGGAGCCCCGCCTGGAGGGGGTCTCGCTGGCGAGCCTGTGTGGGGATTTCCCCCCGGACCCTCTGCGGGCTTCCCAGGCTTATGCCCTCTCCTGGGCAGCGGCCCGCTATGTCTATGATCGGGAGGGGATCGGAGGCCTTCGGCGGTTGCTGGAGGCTTACGCCGGAGGAGTTTCCTGCGAGAACGGTGTGCGCCGGGTCCTGGGGCGCTCGCTGGCCCGCCTGGAGGAGGAGGCGGAGGCCGCCCTGCAGCCCCAACCGCTCTGGCAATCTCTCATAGAACGCCTCGGGCCGTGGCTTCTCCTGTTCCTCCTGCTCAGCCTGGGCCCCCTTCTCCTCTCCCTCCCCCGGCATGAGGAAGCCCGAACCCACCGGGATCCCCATCGCAGGGGTGTGTCCGTCCACACCGGGCAGGGAACTCCGAGGACGGGAGGCCGCTGAGGGCCATTCTTCTGCTAAAACCGCCGTTCCAGGAGCCCCTTGGTGCGCCGCCATCGCCAGAGGGCGCGGCGTGTGCTGGCGAAAACCAGCGGCGAGGGAAGGCCATCGGGGGGGAAGAAACCGGCCTCCAGCGCATCATCCCCGGGCTGCAGGGAACCGCCGATGGGGACCCCATGATACACGATGAGAACGGCAGGGCCCCGGGGGTCCATGGACACTGCGAAGACATCCAGCAGGCCGCAGATGCGGATCAGGAGACCGGTCTCCTCCCGGCATTCCCGAATCGCGGCCGCAACCGGCCCCTCATCGATCTCCACGAATCCAGCAGGAAGCGCCCATCCCCCCTTCCCCGGATCGTAGCGCCGCCGCACCAGCAGGACCTTCCCGTCCTGTTCCACCAGCACCCCGACGGCGACCTTCGGATCATAGAAAACAATATACCCGCAGGCCGGGCAGACCGGTCGTTCCCGCCCGAACAGGAAACGATGGGTCAGGCGAGCGCCACAACGAGGGCAGAAGAGAAAAGGTTCCGAGCCCATTCCTGGATCTTCATCCGGAGCTAGACTGTCAGCGCCCATGCCACAACCGCCGCGGCGAACAGGCCGTCTAAGCCTGTGGGGCCGATCATCCGAACCGCAAGACGGGGCCCTCCAGGCACAACACCACACCTTCCCGCTCACAGGAACCGCACAGCCCGATGCCGCACCGCATATAGGCCTCATAGCTGAGCTGCGCCGGGATGCCGAACTCGGTGGCCAGCGCTCTCAGCCCCTCCAGCATCCCCTCGGGTCCGCACCCGTAAAGGGCATCATAGGAGCCCGAGCGCAGCACACGGGCAGCCACCTCGGGAGCCCGCCCCCGCTCCCCGGCAGAGCCGTCTTCCGTCGCGATCACCACGGAGGCCCCCAGGGCCCGAAAACGATCCACGTAGAGCACATCCTCCGCGCGCCGGGCGGCCGTCAGCGCGGTCACCTGGATCCCCCGGGCGATCGCCTGCCGGGCCAGGAAAGCCAGTGGGGCCACCCCATAGCCCCCACCCACCAGGAGGATCCGCTGGCCCTCTATGGTGAACCCATGGCCCAGGGGACCCCGGATCCATAATCGATCGCCGGGCTGCAGGGCATGCAGCGCCGAGGAGAAGGGGCCCACCCGGGCCACCGTCAGGGCCACTGGATCGGCTTCCGCCAGGCTGAACGGCTTTTCCTCATAGCCGGGCAGCCAGGCCATCACAAACTGGCCCGGCTGGGCCTCGACCCGGGCGTCCAGGATCAGGGTCTTCACCCGTGTGCTCTCCGGGACAACCCGGATCACCCGAACGGCCCGGGGCTGACCTCCGGCTTCCCACCGGTGATCGGCCTGCCTGGTCATGAGCTCGTCCACCATGCCTTTCCCCTCTGCACCCCTATGAGGGTCGGAGGATCGCTGGGGTGGCCGCCACCTGTTCGGCCAGGGAACGGATCGCGGCGATCTGCTCCGCCATCTCCGCCCGGCCCTCCTCCCGCATCCGGGCCTCCATCTGTTGCAACCACTGCTGGAACTCCGGCGTCAGCAACCGTCGATTCCGCTCCAGGATCCGCCGGCGCTGCTCTTCCGAGCGAGCGTTCAGCAAAACGTTCAGCAGCCGGAGCTCCGGCGGAAGCGTCTGCTGAAGGATCGCCATGGCGATCTGTCCCAACAGGTTCAACGCCTGAGCCAGCCGGGTGTCGCCCGCCTCCAGCGCGGCCTCGATGTTCATCTGGAGCACATCGAAGAAGATGTCATCGATCTCCGCGATGCGCTGGATCAGGCGTTCCTGCAGCTCCCGCTCGGACGGAGCGCTCAGCAGTTCCCGGATCAGGCGGGCCCGCTCCTCGTAGATCCGACGGACCTCCTGGTCGACCGCCTCTCGCGCCTCCAGGATCTCCCGGCGCAGGGCCACAAGGCGCTCGGCTTCCTCCTTCCGGCCGGCCGCCTCCGCCTCCTCGATCCGACGGGTCAGGTTCTGGAAGAAACGGTAGTCCAGGAAGGGGCGGCCCAGGGCCACCAGGGTCCGACGGGTCTCCGGATCCGGTGCCTCCAGAAGGGCCTCCAGCAAGGTCTCGCCGCTGGGCGCGCGGGTGAACTTCTCAATGATCTGCGTTCGGGAACGAACGGTCTGCCCATAAGGCGTCAGCTCGAGCAGGCGGTCCCGAATCGCCATGATCCGGGCGAACTCCTCCGCCGACCCCTCCTCCTGGACGGTCGCCAGGGCTTCGTGGAAAAGGCGGAAGAACTCCGCATCGATCTTCTCCACATTCTCCCGGATCAATTCCTCCGCGTCTTCCATGCGCCTGGCGTTCAGGATCCGCTGCAGGAGGAGTGTCCGCTCCTCCATCGCCTTAAGATCCTCATCCGTGTAGCCGTCGGCCCGGAGGATCGCCTCCAGGAGGCTCTGGATGGTGAAAAATTCCTTCGGCTGAAGCAAATAGGCCCTGCGCTTCTCCCGAGGCAACTGGCGCAGGATCGCATCCGTGAGTTGCCCAACGATCCGCTGGCGATCCACCTCTTTCAGGTTCGCCTGGATCGGGATGAAGACCAGGGCGAGCTCCTTCTCCGGGTCATGGTAGAGGAAAGGCGCCGCGAAGCTCACCCGGTTGCCGCATCGGGGGCAGATGAAAGCGTTCAGACGCCCGGCGAGAAGCAGCCGTTTCAGATGAGGCTCTTCCGAGACATCGATGATCTGGCGGACCGGAACCTGAACGGGCTGGCCGCAGAAAGGACAGCGAATGGTCATCGGGGTAGGTGGGAAGGGCATGCGATTCCTCCTTACGAGTAGATCGAATGTATTTTAATGCGAGTCGGGAGCGGAGAGATCGTGTTTCATCCTCCGGGGGAAAAGCGATCACGCCGTTCGCTGGCCGGGAGGGCTCCCCTGCGAGGGAAGATGAGGGGCCTCCACGCCCACATGGAGGGCCATGGGGCTGCCCGGGGACCTCCCCCGGGGTCAGGCCCGGGAAAGGCCTCCCGGCTTCGTCCCCCTCCCTATGAGCCCCCTCACGGTTGATCGGTGACACCTGACACTACCGATTCGAGTTCCCCGCTTGTAGCCTCAAAGTGGATCATCCCGGTCCAGAATGTCCAGATTTCCAAGGGGGCTCCGATGGAGATCAGCCGGCGGGCCGATTATGCGATGCGGGTGATCCTGGATCTGGCGATGCTGCCGCCCGGGATGCGGGCCCGGGCCCGGGATATCGCGCGGCGGCAGGCGATCCCCTATGCGTTCCTGCAGAAGATCATCCGGGATCTCTGCACAGCGGGTTTTATCGAAGCCAGCCGGGGCCGGCGGGGTGGAGTGCGGCTGGCCCGGCCGGCGGAATCGATCACCCTCCTGGAGGTCCTGGAGGCGATGGAAGGCCCCATCCGCCTGAACCGCTGCTCCCGGGAACCCCGCCTCTGCCCCCGCTGGAGCTTCTGCGCCATCCATCCCATCTGGGCCCAGGCCCAGGCCTATCTCCAGCAACTCCTTGGCTCCACCACCTTCGCCCAGGTGGCCGAGCGGGGACGTCAGATCCGGGCCATGCAATTTCGCAACGGGGCCAGTGGGGCCGCCGCCCTGCCGGTTCCGGAGCCCCTTGCGGCTCAGACCCCAGGAACCCGGTGAGTGCTTTCCCTTTTCAGGATCCCGGGAAAGGAGGTGAGGGATGCACGAGACGTTCCAGCCCCGTTCTGCTCTGCTTTTGTTCCTCGGGATGGTTTTGCTGTTTGCCGCCATGTGGTTCGGCCTGTATCTCACCGTCCTGCTTCCTCGAGGGATGACCGCTTTCTGAATCCCGCGAACACCATCTGGCCAACTCCGGGAGGTTCGGCATGGTGAACGATCCGTTTGAGCGCACGGCCATCTTCGGGGCCGGTTTCCTGATGACCGCTTTCTTCATCGCCATCGTCGTCGGGGCCTTCGGCCTGGGGATCCGCGTGCCCACCTGTGTCACGGATATCCCGCCCTTCGATCAGCCCGCCGTCGTGGAAGTGGCTCCAGGCCAGTATGTGGTGAATGTGGTCGCTCAAATGTGGCTCTTCAATCCCCGCGAGATCCGAATCCCCGCTGGCTCCACAGTCACCTTCAACCTGACCAGCAAAGATGTCCAGCATGGCTTCAAGATCCTCAACACCAACGTCAACATGATGGCCGTGCCGGGCGTGGTGAACCGGGCGCAGGCCCGTTTCGATCAACCCGGGGAATACCTGATTGTCTGCCATGAGTATTGCGGGCTGGGCCATCACGCCATGTCGGCGAAGGTGATCGTCGAGCCGCGGACGGCGGAGGGGCCTTCTCTCCCGACACCGCGGGCCATGGCCTCGGCGCTGGCGTGCTGGGCCCGTTAAGACCGCATACACACAGGGGGTGCGCCATGGGGCTGAAAGCGAAAGACATCATGACCACCGAGGTGGTGACCATTGAGCCTTCCGCCACGGTCGCAGAGGCCGTGGCCCTGATGAAGGAGAAGGGCCTGCGGGCCCTCATCGTCGAGCGGGCCCATGAGGAGGACGCCTACGGCATTGTCACAGAGACCGATATTGTCTACAAGGTCGTCGCCCAGGGCCTGAGCCCGCAGTCCGTGCTGGTCCGGGAGATCATGACGAAGCCCTGCATTGTGGTGAACCCTGATCTCTCGGTGGAGAACGTGGCCCGCCTCTTCGCCATGACCGGGATCCGGCGCGCGCCGGTAATCCGGGAGCGGCTGCTGGGGGTGATTTCGGTAACGGACATCATCCGCAAAGCCCTGTAAGCTGGACGCTCTCTCAACCCCGCGGCAAGGATGAGAAAGATCGTGACAGGCCGGGAAGCGCAGGCCACCTTCCCGGATGGCCTCTGATCGAGCGCCGAGATGATCCTGATACGGATTTCAGCCATCGGGAGGTCGCGATGGGAGCCCTCGCAATGCATGAGAGCGAAAAACGGCTGATCCGCTGGCATCTTTACATCGCTTATATCGCCGTCGCGGTCGGCATCTTCTTCGGCCTGCTCCAGGCCCTGAGCCGGGCGAAGCTGCTGCCGCCCATGCCCTGGTATGATTACTACCAGGGTCTGACTTTCCATGGGGTGCTGAACGCCCTGGTGTGGACCACCTTCAACATCGTGGCCCTGCTCGCCGTGGCCGTGCGGGCTTCCCTCGGGCGGCCCCTTTACAGCCTGGCCCTGGGGTGGACCGGCTTCGGGTTGATGACCATCGGGGTTGCTGCCGCCGGCTACGCCATCCTCACCCGTCAGGCGAACGTCCTTTACACGTTCTATCCGCCCCTGATGGCCCACCCGGCCTTCTACCTGGGCGCCACCCTGCTCATTGTGGGCTCCTGGGTCAGCGGGGCCAACCTGATCCTCACGTATGTCGCCTGGCGACGGGAGAACCCCGGGCAACGCACCCCGCTGATGGCCTTCGGCTCCATTGTGGTTTTCGTCCTCTGGTATATCGCCACCCTCGGAGTGGCGATCGAAGTTCTTTTCCTGCTGCTCCCATGGTCCCTGGGCCTGGTCAAGCAGACCAACCCGATGCTGGCCCGGACCCTGTTCTGGTATTTCGGGCACCCGCTGGTTTATTTCTGGCTGCTCCCGGCCTACGTGGCCTGGTATACGATGGTCCCCCGGCTGGCCGGCGGCAAGCTGTATAGCGACCCGATGGCGCGCCTGGCCTTCCTGATGCTGCTGATCTTCTCCACCCCGATTGGGGTGCACCATCAATACACCGATCCAGCCATCGGACAGGAGTGGAAGCTGCTGCACGCCTTCGGGACGTTCCTGGTGACGATCCCCAGCCTGCTGACCGCCTTCAATCTGATGGCCTCTCTGGAACATGCAGGGCGGCAGCGTGGCGGACGGGGATGGATCGACTGGATCTTCCGGCTTCCGTGGAATGAGCCGGCCTTCGCCGGCGCCACGCTCTCCATGATCGCTTTCGTCTTCGGTGGGATCAGCGGCATCGTCAACGCCTCCTACAACGTCAACCTGGTGGTCCACAACACCTCCTGGGTTCCCGGCCACCTGCACCTCACGGTGGGCACGGCGGTGACCCTGACCTTTATGGCCATGGCCACCTGGATGGTTCCCTATCTCACCGGACGCGCCCTGTGGAGCCGGAAGGTGGCCCTGGCGAACGTGTACCTGTGGTTCATCGGCGTGATGCTCTTCGCCGTGGGGATGATGCGCGGGGGGCTGGAAGGGGAACCCCGACGGACGAACCTGGGATTCTCGCCGTATCTGCTGCCGGAGTGGATGCCCTTCCTGATCCTGGCGGCAGTGGGCGGGACCCTGATGTTCATCGCCGGCGTGTTGTTCCTGCTGAACATGGCGATGACTCTGTGGTTCTCCCGGCAACCGGCCCGGGTGGAGGTGCCGATCGCGGAAGCCCTGCACACCGCCGCGGACGCGCCCATCGCCTTCGAGCGCTGGCGGGTCTGGCTGGCCGTGGCCGCGGTCCTGATCGTGATCTCCTACACGCCGGTGCTCACCCAGGTGCTTCAGACTTCACCGTTCTCCGCTTACGGGTTCCTGCCCTCCAATCCGGCGCCCATCCGGTAGAATGCAATCGATGCGGGAAGCGACAGCGCCGCTACGGCTTCCCTCACGCTCCGGATATGGGTCGGGGCGGATGCATAGATCCGCCCCGACCGTCATTCGATCAGGATGAGATGGGGAACACCGATCAGGACAGGAACGATTCCCGGGGGGCCGGGCCGGCCCTGAAACCTCCATCAGGAGGTCTGCACGGAATGCCACGCTGGTTCTGGCTGGGAGTTGGCATCGGCCTGCTTTTTGTCGCCGCTGCGGGGGCCGTGAAGATCGCCCTGGACGCCCGGGCGGAATCCCTTCCGGTCTATATGACCATCCCGGACTGGCCGTTCACGGATCAGGAGGGCCACACCTTCTGGCTGGGCCAGACCCGGGGCAGGGTGGTGGTCCTGGGGATGATCTACACCCATTGCCCGGACGTCTGCCCGCTGATCACCGCCCGGATGCGAGAGATCCAGCAACAGGTCGCCACGGAGGGCCTGTCCGATCAGGTTTTCTTTGTCACCATCACCTTTGATCCGGAGCGGGATACACCGGAGGTCCTCCGCCGCTACGCCCGGGCCCGTAGGGTGGATTTCACGAACTGGGCTTTCCTCACGGGGGATCCCTCCACCATCCGCCACCTGACGGAGGTCCTGGGGATCTACACGGAGCGGGTGTATGTCATCAACGGCACGCCTGCGGCGGCAACGCCGGAGACCTCCGGCAGCGAGCTGACCTACTTCATCAACCATACCGATCGCATCTTCCTGGTGGACCGCCAGGGACGGGTGCGAGCGCTCCTGCCGGGAAGCCGAACCGAACTGAAGGACGCGATGGAGAAAATCCGCCGCCTGGTGCGGGAGCGCTCCGGCGCGTGATCGGTTTCGCTCCCCATCAAGGAAAGATCTGGCCAGGAATGTCCCGATCGCCGGCGCAGGGCCAGACCGCCTCTCATCTCATCCGGAGGGAAAAAGCATGTTCTCTTTGAGGAACATCCGTTCACGTTCCATCACGGTGCTGCTCGGCCTTATCATCGCCGCGTGTGCGGCTCCAGCGGCCACCGGCCCGAGGATTCGCGTTCAGGATGCGTGGGCTCGCCCCGGGGCGATGGGGATGGGCCATGAAATGGAGCAGGGGATGAGCCATGGGAGGGAGAGCACCAGCGCCGTCTACTTTGTGGTGGTGAACGACGGCGATCAGCCCGATGTGCTGACCGGCGCTGTCTCCGATGTGGCCGAAAGGGTTGAGCTCCATGAAACCCGGATGGAGGGGGATGTGGCGAAGATGCAGCCGGTCCCCCGCGTGGAGATCCCGGCCCAGGGACGGGTGGAGTTTAAGCCCCGCGGGCTCCATGTCATGCTGATCGGGCTGAAACGCGATCTCCAGGTGGGGGAGACGTTCACCCTGACGCTCCAGTTCGAGCGGAGCGGTGAGATCCCTGTCCGCGTGTCCGTGAAGGAGATGGCCCCCTGATCCGGTGCTTTCTTGGAGTGCGGCGGCTCGACGCCGCTCTCAGCTTTCAAAGCGGTGCCCAGGCACCGCACTCCAAAAGGGCGGCGGCTCGACGCCGCCCTCAGCTTCTTGGAGTGCGGCGGCTCGACGCCGCTCTCAGCTTTCAAAGCGGTGCCCAGGCACCGCACTCCAAAAGGGCGGCGGCTCGACGCCGCTCTCAGCTTTCAAAGCGGTGCCCAGGCACCGCACTCCAAAAGGGCCCTGAGTGGCATGGCCTTCCCGGGCGCGCTATAATGGGAGAGGAGCGATGGGGAGTCGTCTAAGGGGCAGGACACCGGCCTTTGGAGCCGAGGGTGGAGGTTCGAGTCCTCCCTCCCCAGCAGACCGGGCCCGGCGGCCCCTGCCGGGCCCGGTTGCGTTAAGGCCCCATCAACGTCACGCCCGCCACCGCCGCAGGATCTCCTGGGCCATCTGCTCGACATAACGAGCGTCGGAGGCAACCGCCAGGAACTGGAACCCCTGGGCCCGTCGCTGCAGGGCTTCCTCAATGGACACGCACATCATCCCCACCGGCCGACCGGCCCGCCGGGCAGCCCGCAGGACGGTCTGAACCGCCTCCTCCCAGGCAGGGTTCTCCCGAAAATCGGTTCCCCGCAGGCCCATCGAGGAGGCCAGGTCGTTGGGGCCGATGAAGATCACGTCCACCCCCTCCGCCGTGCAGATCTCCTCCGCCCGCTCCACCGCCCGGATGTGCTCGATCTGGACCACCACCAGGATCTCTTCATCGATGGCCTGGAGGTAATCCTCCCCATGCAGGCGGGGTCCCAGCCAGGCCCCCACCGAGCGGATCCCCCGGGGCGGGAAGCGCGCGGCCTCCGCCGCCCGTCGAGCCTCTTCCCCGTTCATCACCATGGGCACCACAACCCCCAGCGCCCCGGTGTCCAGGGCCAGCTTGATCCAGACGGGATCGTTCCACGGAACGCGGACCAGGGGCGCAGTGCCTGTGGGAAGGACGGCCATCACACTCTGGGCCATCGCATCGTAACTGTAGGGGCTGTGCTCCGTGTCCACCACCAGCCAGTCGAACCCCATACGGGCCATCAGGGCTGCCGCATACGGGCTGCCCAGGCCCAGCCAGGCACCAACGGTCGCCTCCCCCTTTCGCATCCGACGCAGAGCCAGATTGGAGATCATGGGTGAACGCCTCCTCGTAGAGCATTCAGGGGCCGTGCTGGCCGCCCGAGATGGCCGGCGTGGCGCCAGAACCTCTGCAAGGAAAGCCGCCGCGCAGCCCTGGAAGGATAAAGGCCGGGCAGAAGGACCTCCGTGAACCCGCACCCTCATAGAAGGCCTGCAGGAAGGATCCTTCGAAACGCTATCTTAATATACGGGGGCTGGCGAGGAGCTGGCAAGCTCCCCTGTAATCCAGGGGAAGGTGGCGAATGCTGTTCAACGCGGCGGAACCTGTGGCGGGATCGCGAGCCTCCTGCGTTTTGTGAGCGAGGCCCCGGACCGCCTGAAGGAGGTGATCACCCATCCGGGTAGAGGCTCGGGGTCGCTTCGAGGAACGCCTCGCCCCCCGGGCAGAGGCCGTTGCCCGCCTCGCCGCAGCCCAGGCCCGCACCGAAGAGCACATCGCCCTCCGGATTCAAACTCAAAAGCAAATCCGGCAACGACCGGATTGCCTGGAAGGGATAAAGCAGGAGCTGGTCTATGTCTGGGGGATCCGCGTGGATCCGGGTTGCGAGGTTGCGGTGGATCTTTCAACGCCTCCCGCGCCGACGCCCGTTGGGAGAGGCGGCGCCTCCTCGAAGGACCCGGTGCAGGAACTGACCGGTATATGAAGCCTCCACCCGCGCGATCTCTTCGGGGGTGCCCTCCGCCACCACATATCCGCCCCGCTCTCCGCCCTCCGGCCCCAGATCGATGATCCAGTCGGCCACTTTGATGACATCCAGATTGTGCTCGATGACGATCACCGTATGGCCCTGATCCACGAAACGCTGCAGCACGTCGATCAATTTCTGGACATCGGCCGCGTGCAGGCCCACGGTGGGTTCGTCCAGGATGTAGAGCGTATGGCCGGTCGGCCGGCGGGAGAGCTCCTTCGCCAGCTTGACCCGCTGCGCCTCGCCGCCGGAGAGGGTCGGCGCCGGCTGGCCCAGCCGGATGTAGCCCAGCCCCACATCCCGCAGGGTCTGGAGCTTCCGCCGGATCGTGGGGAAGGCCTCGAAGAACTCATAGGCTTCATCCACGGTCATGTTCAACACATCGGCGATGTTCTTCCCCCGATAGCGGATCTGAAGCGTTTCCCGGTTGAACCGGGCCCCCCGGCACACCTCGCAGGTCACGAACACGTCGGGCAGGAACTGCATCTCGATCTGGATCTGGCCCTGGCCCTCACATGCCTCGCAGCGGCCCCCTTTCACGTTGAAGGAGAAGCGCCCCGGGCCATACCCCCGCAGCTTGCTCTCCGGCAGGCTGGCGAAGAGATCCCGGATATCCGTGAACACCCCGGTGTAGGTCGCCGGGTTGGAACGAGGGGTTCGTCCGATCGGGGACTGATCGATGTTGATCACCTTGTCGATGAACTCAATGCCCTCGATCGTATCGTGGGCCCCCGCCGGGTCACGGGCACCGTAGAGGATCTGAGCCAGACGCTTGTAGAGGATCTCCACCACCAGGGTGCTCTTTCCGGAACCCGAGACGCCGGTCACGCAGATGAAGCAGCCCAGGGGGAAGCGCACGTCGATGTTCTTCAGGTTGTGCTCGCGGGCTCCCCGGACGATCAGGAAGCGCCCGTTGCCGGGGCGACGGCGGGCCGGGACCGGGATCGTGAGGCGACCGGCCAGATAGGCCCCGGTGAGGGATTTGCGATTGCGCATGATCGCCTCGACCGGGCCCTGGGCCACCACATACCCCCCATGCTCGCCCGCCCCCGGCCCCAGATCGATCACCCAGTCGGCGGCCCGGATCATGGCCTCGTCGTGCTCCACCACCAGCACCGTGTTCCCCAGATCCCGGAGCCGCTTCAGGGTCCGGATCAGACGCTCGTTATCCCGCGGGTGCAGGCCGATGCTCGGCTCGTCCAGCACATAGAGCACGCCGGTGAGCTGGCTCCCAATCTGGGTGGCCAGGCGGATGCGCTGGGCCTCGCCCCCCGACAGGGTCGCCGTCGGCCGATCCAGCGTGAGGTAATCCAGGCCCACGTCCACCATAAAGCGCAGCCGGTTGTGCAGCTCCTGCAGCACCTGGCCCACGATGGCCCGCTGGCGCTCGGAGAGCAGCGGCGGCTGCCCATTGTCCCCGCGCAGCGCCTCGATCCAGCGCATGGCCTCGACGACGGACATCCGGGTGACTTCGTGAATGTTTTTGCCGGCCACCGTAACGGCCAGGGCCTCCGGACGCAGCCGCGCTCCGCCGCATGCCGGGCATGGACGCTCGCTCATCCATCCCTCCACCCGCGCCCGGAAGTAATCCGAGGTGCTCTCCTCATACCGGCGGCGCAGGTTGGGGATCACCCCTTCGAAGGGCGCCTCGTAAACCCGCCAGCTCCCATCCCGGGCCTGATAGCGGACCGGAACCCGCACGCCCTCGCCGGCGCCATACAGGAGGAGATGCAGCTGCTCCGGGGAAAGGGTGCGCACCGGGACATCCGTGGGAATGCCGAAGGCCCGGCATGCCGCCTCCAGCAGCTGCCAGTAGTAGCCACCTTCCTCCTCTCCACCCCAGGCGACGATCGCTCCCTCCGCCAGGGAGAGATCTTTGTTCGGGATAAGGAGATCCGGATCCAGCTCCAGCTGCACCCCAAGGCCCTCGCAGGTCGGGCAGGCGCCCTTCGGGCTGTTGAAGGAGAACAGGCGGGGCTCCAGCTCGGGCAGGCTGATGTTGCAGTAAGGGCATGCGAAGTGCTCGCTGAACAGCAGGTCCTCCGGCGGCTCCGCCGAGGCGTTGTGCACGATCACCAGCCCATCCCCCAGCCGCAAGGCGGTCTCCACCGAATCCTGCAGGCGGGAACGATCCGCCCCGTCCCGGCGCACGACCAGGCGATCCACCACCGCCTCGATATGGTGGATCCTGTAGCGATCCAGCTCAATGGGCTCATCCAGATCCCGGATGACCCCGTCCACCCGGGCGCGGACAAAGCCCATACGACGGAGCTCCTCGAAGACCGGACCGTGGTGGCCCTTGCGGCCCCGCACCACCGGGCCCAGGATCAGAATGCGGGAGCCCTCCGGGAGGGCGAGGATGGCCTCCACGATCTGCTCGGGGCTCTGCTTCTGGACCTCCCGGCCACAGCGGGGGCAATGGGGGATGCCGGCACGGGCGAAGAGCAGGCGGAGGTAATCGTAGACCTCCGTCACCGTCCCCACGGTGGAGCGGGGGTTATGGGACGCCCCCCGCTGGTCGATGGAGATGGCCGGCGAGAGCCCCTCGATCTGATCCACGTCCGGCTTCTCCATCAGCCCCAGGAACTGACGGGCATAGGCGGAGAGGGACTCCACGTATCGCCGCTGGCCCTCGGCATAGAGGGTGTCGAAGGCCAGGCTGGACTTCCCGGAGCCGGAGAGGCCGGTGATCACCACGAGCTTCTCCCGGGGGATCTCCACCGTGATGTTCTTGAGGTTGTGCTCGCGGGCCCCGCGAACGATGATCTTCCCTTTCGCCATGGCCACACGGCTGCCTTCCCACCAGGATGGGCCAGTTTCTCAGCATAGCACGGCCCTTTGTTCCTTTCCAGTTCAATCGAATCGGGCTTGAGGGAGGCTCGGGGAGAAAGGAGGAGGGAGATGGCCGTGCCATCTCCCTCCCCTGGAGGCCGGGGCGGAGGCTTCCGCTCAGCGAGGCTCCGGCTGTCCGATCAGAGCGCGAACGGCTTCCAGAACCGCATCGTAGTTGGGGTGCTGGGCGATCTCCGGGACATATTCCGCATACCGGATCGTCCCATCGCGGTCCAGCACGAAGACGGCGCGCTGCTCCAGGCGAAGCTCCTTGACATACGTCCCGTAGGCCCGCCCGAAGGCCATCTCCCGATGGTCCGAGGCCAGGATCACGTGCTGAGCGTTGGCCTCGGCGGCCCAGCGGCGCTGGGCGAAGGGGAGATCGGCGCTGACCGTGATGAGCACCACCTCATCCCCGAATCGAGCCACCTCCTGGTCGAACCGACGGGTCTGAGCGTCGCATACCCCGGTGTCCAGCGAGGGGACCACGCTGAGGATGCGGATCTTGCCGTCGGTGCTGCGGATCCGGAAGGGGCTCAGATCAGGGGCCACCAGTTCCACATCGGGGGCCGGATCGCCCACCCGCAGGGGCTCCCCGATCACTGTCAACGGCTTGCCGCGAAACGTCATGGCTCCGAAGCGCTCCACGGCCATGCGACACCTCCTGAGGGGTTTAGGATCCACCCGGGCCGGAAGGCTCCTTCGAGGCAGAAGAAGCGCCCGGATTTCGGATAACCGGGGTTATTGTAATCGGGGCGCGGGATGGCGGCCACTTTTCCCTGGGGGAAAATACGTTCTGAGGCCTGCTCCGGGAAGATCCCGGATGAACACTATGGAGCGGACAGAGACTCCGCGATCCGCACGGCTTCCTCCATCCCCAGATCGGTCTCCAGCCGGAAAGTCACCTCCCCCTCGGTCCAGAGGAGCACATGTCCTTCGACCAGCCGCCGCAGCTCCCAGCGGCCGGATCGGGTCTGCAGGAGGTAAGGGCCTTCCACCCACAGGGCCGGCCGGCCGTGCACCGTGGTGGCGGTGAGCACCTGAGGCGTGATCTTTTCAATCAGCGCTCCCGGTCCGATCTCGAACAGGGCCAGCCGGATTCGATCCGGCCGCATGGGATCCCGCCACACCAGGATCACCGCCGGCCCGCCCATGCCTTGCAGATAAACATGATCCGGGCGCCCGAGATCCGGCGGATAGGTGGGCAGACGAATGGGGAAGGGCACCTGGGCCTGTGCCGCCTCCAGGGTTGTCTCCCCCGCCAGGTCCAGGATCCCCAGCATGCGGGTCTCCGGGATGGCCCCGGAGGCCGGCGAGGGAGTTGCGGCCGGCTTCGATGGGGTTGGGGGAGGCTGGAGCCGGATCCGCACGGCTCCGATCTGGAGGAACTCCAGGAGTCCTGCGCGGGCCGGGGAGGCCAGGAGGATCCCCAGCGCCAGCATGAAAGCGCCGAAGGCCCCAGCCGCCCAGGCCCAGCGCCGGCCTCGGGGCCGCCTCACCCCAGGACGCGGGATCCGGCTTCGGAGATCGGGAGCCGGAGGGTAGGAGAATTGCCGGGCGAGCTCCCGGACGCGATCCTCCCATTCGGAAGGCGGACGAGGCTCCATTTCAACCCTCCCCATGAGGCCTGCCGATGAGGTCGGGGAATTCCCGCTCCACCACGGCGCGCAATCGATGGAGCGCGCGATGCAGACGGGATTTCACCGTGCCGATGGCCACGTTCTGGACCTGAGCGATCTCCGCTTCGGACAGCTCCAGGAAATAGCGCAGATAGATCGTCTCCTGATCCATGAGCCCCAAACGCCGGATCGCCCGCCAGAGGCGCTCCGCCTCCTCCTGTCGCGCGACGGTCTCCAGGATTTCATCCCTCATTCCCGAGGGCGGGCCCTGGAGCCGGGCCCAGCGGTGGAGGGCCCTCCAGTAACGCCCGAGGGCGCGGCGGCGGTTTCGGGCCAGATGGACGGCGATGCGGAGCAGCCAGGGACGAAGCGGGCGGTTCGGGTCCCGACGGTCCCAGGCCCGGAACGCCCGGAGGAAGGTCTCCTGGGCCGTATCGGCGGCCTCCTCGGCGTCGCCCAGCATGAGATAGAGCAACCGGAAGACCGGCTCCTGATGCTGGCGGATCACCTCTTCCCACAGCGCCTCATCCGGCCCCTCCGGCGGATGCGCCCGATGCTTCCGCTCCAACCGCGCCTCCCGACCGTGGGGATTTCAAGGAGCAACCGGGTGGAAGTTCTCCGAAGATCGGGGCGGTGTCTCGCTTCGCAGGCCCTCTTATTTTTGAGGAGGCTTGACCCCGGCGTCAAGGGCACAGCCGCCTTGCGTCCCCACGTCACGTCTCTGAAACAATAACACCGGGAACGAATCGGGGGTTCTCATTCCCCGGGAATCCTTTGTCCACCGGCCGGTAGACCGGATGCTCCCTTCCCAACCGATCCCCAGGGCCACGGAAGGGCTATCATGGAAAGCAGGAATAGAACAGGGGCCAGGAGGGCGCCCGGGTCCTTTTCGCGGGGGCTCTCCGGGCAAGCGCGCGGATGGCAGGTTCATCGGGCGGCGACCACTGGACCGGCTGGGGGATCGCGTTCTCAGGTGCCATGCTCGCCCGGGCCTGGGATCCGGGGGCTCTCGCCTGAAAACGATGCGGAGGCGGACATGCCATGCGTCGGGTCCTCCGGCTGGGTCTGATCGGCTGGATGGGATGGTGGATTGCCGCCTGTCAGACGGCTCCACCGCCCCACGCCTCCAAAGAGCTCTCCTGGGCGGAGATCCAGCGCCTGGTCCGCACCTGCCCCGTCAGCCTTCCCATGACTTTTCTCAAACCTCCGCTGGGCGTGGGGGGCAACTACAGCAACCCCCAGCAAACCCTGTTCACCGACCTCCCCGAGGGCGGGAAGCTGATCTTTAAGGCTCCCCGGCAGCGAGGATATCGTTATGCGTGGCCCACGGATATGTATCCTGGACCGTGGCCCCTTGATATAGGGAAATGGTCTGGGAGCCTGCTTCCTCTGTATCCTCTGCCCGATGGCTCGATCCCGATCAAGTGGGGATGGGATCGTGTGGGCATCACCGGGACCTTACAGATCGAGGGGCGACGTCTGGACGCCCCCGCCCCACCCCTCCGGGCCCATGTGCCGCCAGGCTATGGCGACACCGGCTTCCAGGTCTCCACCTTGATTTTCCCCACCGAGGGCTGCTGGGAGGTCACCGGGCGTGTTGGCTCTCACACCCTCACCTTCGTCGTCCTGGTGCTCCGCTTGCGCCCCTTCCCCGAACGCGGGCGTGATCCCTGCCCCATCTGTTCCGATCCGTCTGGAGGGTTGTTGGCGGATCTCTCCGGGGCGTTGCGGCTCATCTTGGGAGGAGTGTTCCTGCGGGCCTTCGTGGCGAAAGCGCGCGCCCCCCGGCGCTTTTCGGAGACTGTCCAGGCCTACGCGTTGCTGCCACCGGGGATAGCGCCCCTGGCCGCGGGAGGGTTGCTCATAGCCGAGCCGGTCATTGCCATCGCCCTCCTCACGGGATGGGGAGGGACGCTCGCATGGGACGCCACGGTCCTCTTGCTCGGCCTTTTCCTGATCGCGGTAGCCGTTAACCTGCGCCGCGGGCGGCAGATCCCCTGCGGGTGCTTCGGGTCAGCCAGCGAGACGATCTCGCGCCGCACCCTGGCCCGCTTGATCCTGCTGGTGCTTGCGGCGCTCACAGCCCGCCTGCTTTACCCGGCATACCCGGATCTCTCCGGATGGACCCCTATCCGCGGAGGCGCTGTCGCTGTCTTGGCGGCCCTTTTGCTGCTCGGAGGGATGTGGCTCCTGGAGCTGCCGAACTGGGCTCGATGGTTGGGACACCCCACCTCCCCGCAGGAGACTTGAGGGATGACAGAGGACTTGTCTTGGATTTGCCTGATTTCCTTGGCAGTTCTGGTGATCCTCCACAGCCTGCTCCTGATGGGGATCATCGCCAAGATCCAGGGGGGATCCTATCGGGAGATCCCTGGGGGGCGTTCAGGCCTGCCGATCGGAGCGCCTGCCCCTTCCCTGGAGGAGGCGATGGGATTCGATGCCCCCCTTCCCAGCGAGGCGTGGGCCGGCTCCCCCCGCCTCCTGCTCTTCCTCTCCCCGGAGTGTCCGGCGTGCAAGGCGCTCGTTGAGCAGTGGCGCGATGAATGGCCGAAATGGCTTGGAGGGCAAGTGATGGTGATCTGTAGGGGCCCCTCAAGGGCGTGTGTCCAGCTCTTCGGCCGTCACTCGCTCAACCTCCCTGTGATTCTGGATCCGGACGGGGAGATCCATCGGCGTTATCGAATCCAGGGAGTGCCCAGCCTGGTGGGGATTGGCGCTGATGATCGGATTTATTTCACCCTGCATCCGGAGGAAGCCATGCGGGTGGTGCAGCTCCTATGCCCCGAGCGGGCCTCACCTCTGGATCGGGGGATCGGCGAGCGCCGGAGGGCGGCGGGCTTCGAGGGCGTTCCTTAGATCTACGACGCGGGGTAGAGTCCCGCGGAGGGGTGCAACGGGCGCGGGGCCCCTTGAAGGATGGCCAGATATCGAGGGCGACATGCCGTTCGGGAGGATAAGATGCGAACCAGCCTCCCTTCTTCAAGGCGGATTCCGGGAGGGCCTCATCAGGTGCGGGCTCCTGTTCGATGTGTCCTCACCCGTTGTCGCCTTCGGCACGCGTGGGATATCATCTTTGTCTACCGGGATTTCCGCCAAGTCTTTCGGCAACTGAAGTCGACCGGGATCCCCGGCTTCCTCGGAGCTGTCTTCCTGATCGAAAACCTCCATACGGTTTACTTCCTGTCCTTCTGGGACAGCCTATTAACGATCGCCCGCTTCGGCTCTGCCGTCCCCGCCCACGTGGAAGCGGTGCGACAGATCTTCCGGCGCGCGGCCCGGACCCCCGACGGCCAGCCCGAGGTCTGGTCCACCCAGTGGGAGTTGCATACGGTCAGCAACAACCTGAACTGGCAGGGAATGGACTGGTGGGTAGTGCTGGCCACCGCGGAGGCCCGATCCATCGACGAAGCGGATACCCGTTCTCCCTCCGGTGAGGATAGACCGTGGATACGTTCTCCCTGATCCTGGCCCTCCTGGGGCTGCTGGTTCTTTTCCATAGCGTGCTGCTGTGTCGGATCCTCGTCTGGCTATCCGCATCCACGCCGCCCGTGGCTCCACCGCGGCCGATCCCCCGGGTGGGTGAACAGGCTCCCATATTCCGGCTGTGGTCTTTCGAAGGGAAACTGGTGGAGAGCGCAGCCCTGACCCATGGCCCGATGGCCCTGCTCTTTGTCTCCTCCGACTGCAACGTGTGCACAGAATTCCTCGAAGCCACGAAGGGGTTGCCCGCTCCTATCCGGCGCTTCCTCGTGGGGATCTGCGAAGGGAAAGAGGCTGCCTGCCGCGCTCTGCAATCGGCCGGGGCTTCCGAGATCCGCTGGCTCCACGATCCGGAGGGGGATCTGCGACGACAATACGGATTCAACGTCTTGCCGGCCACCGCGATCCTGGATCGATCCCACCGCCTCCACGCATGGGGATGGATCCCTTTGGAGGATCTGGAGCGAATCCTGGAGGAGCTGAACGAAGAACAAGAGTGATGAAATGGGGGTGCAATGTCGTATTAAGGTGGTTCGCGCGGCAACCTCCTGGCGAGGGCGGAGACTGCGGCGAACGCTGGGCACTGCGAGAGGAGGTCCGGCTCCCGACCGGCGAGATACGCCTCAATGGCTCCAGACCAGCCGATCCTTCCCTCCTCGAACCGCACGATGCCCAGCTCATGGGCCAGGAGGGCAGCGGCCCATCGGTCCGCTACTCCCAGCCGTCGGTATAGCCGCCGCAATCCCTTCACCGCTCCCTGGCGGGACAACCCCCAGCGGCAGGCCAGGGCTTTCACCGGCAGCCCGGTGGTCAGATCCCGCCATCGCTGCCAGTCCGCCGGGCTCAGGCCTCGCAGCCGCCTTCCCCAGGCCTGTTCGAAGGCCTGCCGGGCGGCCCAGGGATGGGGGGACCAGGCAGGCTCCCTCCGGAGCAGCGCCTCCACCCGCTCCACAAAGCGGGGCCAGGGCTCCTGTTTATCGATCAATCCTTCCAGGCCCAGCTCCCCGATCACCCAGGCCTCCAGGGGAGTAGGGCTGGTGGTCATGACGGCAAGGGGGAAAGCCCGTGAGCGGGCCGCGGCCCGGAGCAGCATGGCGGCTCCAGGAGCCCGCAGCTCCAGCAGCGCGGGCCCGGGGGGAAGGTTTCCTGCAGCGAGGGAGAGGGGCCGTACAGGCTGTCCGAGGGCTTCCGTGAGGGCCCGGGCCAGGGCGACGGCCATCGCCGGTGCATCCCGCACCCAGAGAATCGCTTCACGCATGTTGACCTCCTGTCCTCAGGCGTTCGGCCCCTTTTCCAGAGCCCGACTCCGGCCCCCTGGGGCGATCCCGGGCCCGGGAGCCGCCGGACCCCGAAGGGGATGCTCCGTAAGGAAATACACCGAAGCCCTGCTCCGGGTTCCCGTGGCGGCGGTGGGGAACCGGCGGCCCACCAGCCAGTTGGCCAAGTGCTCCCCTCCAGGCGGATCCATGGGGCCGCAAGGCGGCTATGATGGGGGATAGGTAGATGGGGGCCTGCGGGGAGGAACGGCCTGGTTGCCGTTTCCCAGCCGGGCCGTTATACCGGCGGGGACGGATGCTCCGGGGCGGTATCCGCGTCGGCTGGAGCGGGGTCTAAAGATCTCTGGGCCCGTACGTCTGGGGATCCCTCCGGGAGGAGGGCGATGACGTTTCACGAAGAGCGGGTGGAGGCCGTGGGGCGGGCGATCCCCCGCCGCCAGTTCCTGGTCAGGCTGGGGGCGGCCGTCCTGGGAATGGTAGCAACGTGGGTCGGTGGCCATCCCCCTCGGGTTAGCGCGGCAGGTGGATGTCCGGGCGGTGTCTACATTCGGGGATGTTGCACCCTCTGCTGTCCTCCCGGCTCTGCATACGATAATTTGCCCAACTGTGCTCCTGGTCAGCCGTATCGGACCAAATGGTGTTGGTATTGTGTAGATAACAGGGGATTCAGTTACAGGTGTTGCGAGGCCTACGAGCCGAACGTTCCGGATTCTCAGAGGAACTACTTCGGCAGTTGCATAGCTCAGGTGTTTGCTTTCTGGTATGAGTTCCTCGGCCCTCATTCGCGTGAGAAGGATTAAGAAATGCGATGGCTTCTGCTGGGTCTGCTTCCCCTGCTCTTATCTATCCCGGCCAGTGCGGGGCTTCCAGGGGAGATCCCTCGCGTTTCTTCTCTCTCGCCTGGGGTGATGTGGTCATGTCCGGTGACGGATCCCAATCAGCGCCATTCCCCTCTGGCAGATGTGCCTGGCCTTCGGGATTATCCTCCGGGTCCGGGGCGTCACGGCAACGGTTTCCTGTGGGTCCGCCCTGGGGGAGGGAAATGGCTGTTCCTTCCTGGGGAGGAAACTTTCTGGAACATGATATGGGTGCGGGCTTTCCCGGGACGTCTGGAGATCACCGCGCGCCGTCTGGATGCTCCGGCACCCCCGATGGAGGTGATGGTGAATCCGTTCGATCAGGATGTGACCCTGGGGGCGGTGGAGAGCTGGGGCTGGTTTCCCAGTGAGGGTTGCTGGGAGATCATTGGCCATCTCTCCGGCCCTTATGGTCAGGCCTCGTTACGGATAGTGATCCTGGTTATTCGCCTGCCCTTCCAACCGTTGAAGGCGAGGTGGCTTCCTTCAGGACTGGCGTTCGCTGATACGGAGATCGATGGGGCTCTGGAAGCCATTCGCTCGATTTACAGGCCGGTGCAGGAGGAACGGGAACGGCTCTGGTGGAGCCCACGGGGTCCTCAGGCCTCAGACGGTTTATGGATAGATACTCCGTTCTTTTCATGGAAATATGGAGTGTTAATTCTGGAAACGGCCCGCCGTGCGTGGCGCGGTGGCCCTCCGAATCCATCCGGCCCTGTCCAGCGCCTTATCATCCAGGGAAAGCCGGCCCGCTGTATTCAAAGCCTCCAGGAGGACGCCGCCGCCCTGATCTGGGAGGAAGGGGACCTTCGCTATCGGGTGCTGCAGTGGGGGCTGGAGCTGGGATGTGTGGACCTGCGGCAGGTGGTGGAGGGGAAGGGGCCCTAGAGGGCACCGGGGAAAGAATCTTATACCAATTGCTCATGGTAGAGCCATGTTTAGGGAGAGCTTCTGAAATGCATCCAGTATCCATTGCCAGCCGGTCAACCGTCTTACCCTCTCCGGATCG